>JANXML010000228.1 GCA_025354645.1 Arcicella sp.
TGCCTCCGTTGCGATAGACGCATGGTCTGTCCCAGGCACCCAACAAGCCTCTTTTCCCTCCATACGAGCCTTCCGAATCAATACATCTTGGATGGTATTGTTGAGCATGTGTCCCATGTGCAGCACACCCGTTACGTTTGGTGGTGGAATGACTATCGAGTAAGGCTCCTTGTCAGGGTTCGGTTTGGACGCAAAGTGTTTATTATCAAGCCAATACTGATACCATTTGGCTTCAATGTCTTGTGGAGCGTATGTTTTTGAAATCATTTTTTGAAAGTATTATGTATTAAGTCCAAAGTATCAAGACGCTTTCATGAGAGTTCTTGATACTTAATACCGAGCGACGGTCGCCTGATACTTAATACTTTTTAGGATTGCAAAGATAAGGAATTTAAGGTAATGCTTAGGGGTGTTTTTGCAATAATGATGGGTGTCATGTTTGTTTTTTGTGAGTATTTAACGTAGGTTTATCAGAAGAATATTCAGATTTGTCAAGTTAATAAAACATTTTTAAGAATATATGTAATAAGAAATTTCAAAAAATTAACGTAAATTGTATTATTACAATCAACTTGTTGAAATTCAGCGATTTAGATTGTATAAATTCAATAAAATTATAAATCTCTTTCATCGTGAAAAGTAAATATTTTTTAATCATTTTAATGTCTATCTTTTATCTTGGATGTAAAGAAAACTCTTCTGTCATTGAAGAAGACCCAGCTTTGAAAAACTTGGGGGATAATGTTTATTTACATCAGTCAGATAATGCAGTTGAATTTAGAGTGATGCAGGGAGAATTAGAATTTTGGAATAATGACAAAGGTGACGTTAGCAAATTAACCAGCACAGTATGCAAGAAATTTGTAGATGATTTTGATTTTATTATTGCCGTTTTAAATAACCCCCAAATACCTACTTCTACCAATTATGCAGGTTCTTACAACTCTATAATAGATGATATTAACGGAATTGGCTTAAAGCCTTATGATTATTCCAAAAGTTATGGTTCTGGTAAAAAATTAAAAGGTTTGATAACTTTACCAGCCATAAATTTTATTAAAAATGGGCCAACTTTGCATGAATTGGGTCACTATTGTATTAAACACATTGTGGATACTTACATCACAGATAAAAATGGAAAGCAAATTAATTATGACCATTGGGGTTATTCGGATGCTGGGGGACAAATGGGAGGGTTTAAACCTGAATTTGTAACAACTAATTTGGATGGTGAGGCAAATAAATATCAGGCTGGTTATCAGGGCAAAGAAGATGGATTTGGAGTTGCAAGTAACGGAAGAAATAAAGTCCCCTATTCAAAAATAGAACTGTACTTATTAGGGTTAATTCCCAAAACCGAAGTACCGCCAATTAAGATATATTCAGGTCTTAGCCTCCCCGTTGGAGAAATACGTAAGGGTGTATTTTACGCAACCGAAGTTAAAACTTATACTATTGATGATATAATTGCTACTCAGGGGGAAAGAGTGCCAAATGTTGTAGCTTCTCAAAAAAAGTTTAGAATTTTGACAGTAATTGTAACCGACCGTCCAGTAAATAAAAGTGAATGGGAAATTGTAAATAGCGATATTGAATGGTTTACTAAACAAGATGATGATGGAAATAATGACTTGTTTAATTTTTGGGAAGCAACGGGTGGAAGAGCTACTATCAAAATGGATGGACTTAAAAGTAGTTTGAAATAAGTTAATGAAATTATAAATTTTAAAAAATGCTATAACAACCAATACCCCAACCCCTTCACCCTATCCCGATATTTCCCTAAATAAATCCCCTTCAATTCCGAAGAAAAGAAGGAATTTTCAACCATCTTTTCAACCTTTGGAATCCAATTGCAGAGAGATTCAATATCATGTTGATTTAGTCAAACCCCCTTGCTACATTCAACAAATTCCATTAAGTTTGTAATAAAGGGATTCTGAAAAATTTAACCAAATCCCTCAACACCAAAAACCTAAACCCCCAAAATGGCTATCCTCAACGAAACTATTGCTTGGCTCATGAAAAGACGCTTGCCCCGAATCCAGTCGTTTATGGAACGACCTATGGAAACGCAGGAGCAAATGTTTTGGCATTTGATTCAGTCGGCAATGATGACAGAATGGGGGCAATTGTTTAATTATCAGTCTATTAGCTCCATCAAAGACTTTCAGGAGCGTGTCCCAATTTCCACTTACGAAGATTTATTTCCGTACATCGAACGCACCATGCGGGGCGAACAAAACGTACTTTGGTACTCCGATATTCAGTTTTTTTCCAAATCTTCTGGCACTACCAACGCCCGCTCAAAGTTTATTCCTGTCTCAAAAGAATCCCTTGACGATTGCCATTTTATGGGCGGAAAAGACATGATGACGCTCTTGATGGCAAACAAACCCGATTCCGAGGTTTTCTCGGGCAAGGGGCTGTCGATTGGCGGAAGTTTATATTCTAACCAACTGAATTCCAGAAGTTTCATGGGCGATGTGTCGGCGGTGGTGATGAAGAATCTGCCGATTTGGGCTCAATTAATCCGCACGCCGTCTTTGGATGTGGCTTTGATGGATGTTTGGGAAGAAAAAATCCAGAAAATGGCGGAAGTAACTTCCCAAGAAAACGTAACTTCCATCTTGGGCGTTCCGACTTGGACGTTGGTGTTGATTGAGAAAATTTTGGAAATCACAGGCAAAGAAAATATCTTGGAAGTTTGGCCCAATTTTGAATTTTTCATTCACGGAGCGGTGGCGTTTCAGCCTTATCGTGAGATGTTCAGTTCAAATGTATTTCCCTCAAAATCAGTCAATTACCTTGAAATTTATAATGCTTCCGAAGGGTTTTTTGGCGTGCAAGACGATTTTTCTCGCCCCGATGAAATGCTTTTGATGTTGGATTATGGCATTTTCTACGAGTTTATTCCGATGGAAGAAATAGAAAAAGAACAGCCCAAAACGCTGACTTTGGACGAAGTAGAATTGCATAAAAACTACGCCATCGTGATCTCGACCAATGCGGGTTTGTGGCGTTATAAAATTGGTGATACCGTAAAGTTTACCTCAAAATATCCGTACAGAATCAAAATTTCGGGACGTACCAAACACTTCATCAATGCCTTTGGTGAAGAACTCATCATCGAAAATGCCGAGCAAGCCATCACCCGTGCTTGCGAGGCTACGGGGGCAATCCTGACCGACTACACCGCCGCACCCGTATATATGAACAACCGCCAGCAAGGTTGCCACGAATGGATTATAGAATTCTCGCAAGAGCCTGATAATCAGGAAGTTTTTGAGAAAATTTTAGACGAAACCCTCCGAGAAAACAACTCCGATTACGATGCCAAACGCTACAAAGACATGGTACTGAAAGCCCCAAAAGTGAACGTTGTACCGAAAGAAACCTTCTACGCATGGATGCGAAACCGAGGCAAATTAGGCGGACAACACAAAGTGCCAAGACTGAGTAATTCGAGGGAATTTGTGGAGGAGATTTTGTTGGTGGGGAAGGAGGTTTTGGTGTAGATTTTTGACTTAGGCTGGAAGCCTTGTAATAGTCGTCACTCGCCAGAGGCAAGCGACTGAATGGTAGCAGATTAGAAATCCTATTCATCTGTACTTCGATTTGCCCTTCGGAACAAACCCAAGAACAAAATAATGTGAAGGTAGTGAGTAAGAAAGATTTGGGTAGTCTATGTCATTGCGAGGCACGAAGCAATCTGGGGGATTGATGCAGAAGAGTTTGAAAACCTTTGCCCGTAAGCTAACAGATTGCTTCGCTACGCTCGCAATGACAAAGTCCACAGTTTCAATCAGTAGCACGCATCTTGCGAATGACTTGTATTCAGCCTGACACAGTCTATATCTGCTGTATTAAAATGAGACAACTAAGTGAAAATTAAAATCATAGAATTACCTCAATTCCATCACTAATCCTAAATCGAAACAATCATGTTTACTCAAAAAGATTACTCAAAAATGACCACCGAAGAATTACTTTCGGAAGAGAAAAAAATGAACTCATTAAAAATTCCTATGGCTCTTGCCGTGGGCTTTTTGGTAGGTATTGCTGTTTGGTTAGCTTCTCATCAAGGTAGTTTTTTAATTACAGTTGCTCTGTTAGGTTCTGCTTTTTTCATTGGAGTAAGAAGCTCAAAAACGATGAAAGAATTGCAAGAAGAAATAAAACGAAGAGATACGATTTAGTATTTATTTTCGAGTAATGGCTTATCAATAGAACATTAACAAAAATATGCTATCTGATTATCAGTATCTTACGCATATTTTATGAAATAATAAAAATTTATGAAGCACCTTTTTTCAACCTTGACAATCACTTTATTTTTATCCTTCACGGGCTTTGCACAAGCAAACAAACAATCTGCCAAATTCAAAACCTTTCCTAAGGATTCCATTAATCTGAAAGGATATTACAGAACTTCTTTAAAAAGTATTGAAATTAAAAAAGGCGAAAAAATTGCCAGTGTTGGGGCGGGTTATGGAAATCAAGAAGTGGTAATGTCTATCTTTAATGATGATATTGATTGGACTTTGCAAGACATTGATTCGACCGTTTTGAATCCTCAACTATTTAATGATGTTTTGCATTATTTTGAGAATATCATCAAAAAACCAATCAAAGTAAAATTCTCCATCGTGATTGGAAATGAGCAAAAAACCAATTTATCAGAAAATACTTACGACAAAATTTTAATCATCAATACGTATCATGAAATAACCGAGAGGGCGTCAATTTTGGCAGACGTACAACGTGCATTAAAGAAAAGTGGTAAAATAATTATTGTTGAAGGTATGGCAAAAAAGAAAGGACAAATACATCAAGGTTGCCATGATTTAAAACTTTGGGAATCCGATTTTTTGCAAGAAATGGAAGGATTTAATTTCAAACTTTTAAACAAAATTATTCCTAAGAAAGGCAACTCATGGTCATATTATACCTTTGAAAAGATGTAATCGTGAATTAAGTTATTAAATGCAGGCAGGGTTCAAACCCTGCCTGCGTTAGTTACCTATCAATCACAATGTTATAATGGAAATAGTAATAGAAACAGAAAGATTAATTCTAAGAAAATTTACCGTTGAGGATGCGGCTTTTATACTCGAATTGTTGAATACGCCCGATTGGCTACGTTTCATTGGTGACAGAAACGTAAGAACACTCGAAGAGGCTGAGAATTATTTACTGAATGGAAACATCAGAAGTTATCGAGAATACGGTTTTGGATTTTATGTTGTCGTAATTAAAGAAACCCAAGAATCTATCGGCATTTGTGGCATTGTGAAACGAGCAGGCTTGGAAGATGTAGATATTGGTTTTGCATTTTTTCAACAATTTATGGGTAAGGGCTACGGCTACGAATCTGCTTCTGCCGTTTTGAAATATGCTCTTATCGACCTAAAAATAAAACGAATAGTCGCCATCGTTGACCCAGAAAATGTGGGTTCCATTGCTTTAATCAAAAAGATTGGATTGCAATTTGAAAAAATGATTCAAATATCTCCAAAAGATATTGAGTTGATGTTGTTTGGCATTTGATTCTGAAATTAATTGAACAATTTCAAGAATATTTATTACTCAAAAATCTTCTTTTCCTCTCCTGAACATTTTTATTTAACGCCCTGTTAATCTGATAATTCTCCGTAAATTTGCGCAAGGATTTCATAAAAATAAGACCATTCTTTCTCCCACAATGAAGATAAACTTTCAGTATCAAGAAAAATTTGAGAATCGCCACAACAATTCTAACGTAGTTGACCGCAAGGAAATGCTCGAAACCATTGGGGTTGATTCAATTGAGACACTCATTGACCAAACTATTCCTTCAACTATTCGTCTGCATAAACCTTTGAATCTTCCTGAGGCAAAATCCGAAGCTCAATTTTTAAGAGATTTCAAAATAATGGCGGAGATGAACGAAACGTATAAATCACACATTGGTATGGGTTATTATGATACTCACACGCCAACGGTGATTCTTAGAAATATTCTCGAAAATCCAGCTTGGTACACTGCATACACGCCTTATCAAGCTGAAATTGCCCAAGGTCGTTTGGAAATGTTGTTGAATTATCAAACAATGGTACTCGATTTGACGGGTATGGAAATTGCCAACGCCTCTCTTTTGGACGAAGGAACAGCCGCTGCCGAAGCAATGACAATGTTATATGGGCAAAGAAAAGGCACCAAGAAAAACGCTGAAACTTTCTTCGTTTCGGAACACTGTCATCCACAAACCATTGATTTATTAAGAACTCGTGCAACACCGTTAGGAATCGAAATTTTAGTGGGTGATCATCGCAAAATTGATTTAACCAACGAAGATATTTACGGAATGATTGTCCAATATCCAGCTTCGGACGGACAAATTTTTGATTATACCGCCCTCATAGAATCTGCTCACGAATTGGGGATTTATGTGGTTGTTGCCTCTGATTTATTGGCACTTACAATCTTGAAATCACCTGGCGAAATGGGTGCGGATGTCGTGGTTGGAACATCACAACGATTTGGGGTTCCGATGGGTTTTGGCGGTCCTCATGCCGCATTTTTTGGAACAAAAGACGAATTCAAACGTCATTTGCCAGGGCGTATTATTGGTGTGTCGGTGGATGCACAAGGCAATCGTGCTTTGAGAATGGCTCTGCAAACTCGTGAGCAACATATTCGTCGTGAAAAAGCTACCTCAAATATCTGTACTGCCCAAGTTTTATTGTCAGTAATGGCTGCGGCTTATGCGGTGTATCACGGTCCAGAAGGTATAAAAGCCATTGCCGAACGTGTTCACGGATTAACTAAATTGACAGCTTTGGCTTTGGAGAAATTGGGATATAAAATCGAGACAAGTGCATATTTCGATACTATTAAAGTAAACGTAGGGAACAACGAAACTTTCCTCAAAAAAGAAGCACTTGCCAGCGGTATTAATTTCCGTTACTACGAAGATTATAATTACATCGGAATTTCAATGGATGAAACTTGTTCTGTGCAAGACGTTCAAAATATCATCGGTGTTTTTGAAAAAATTGGTACTTCGGAAGTTGAGTTAAATACCCTTTATGATCAAGTGGATTATGCTTTTCCTGCTACTTTAAAACGTAATACGGATTTCTTGACGCACCCAGTTTTCAATAGCTATCACTCTGAACATGAGATGCTTAGGTATTTAAAACATCTGGAAAATAAAGATTTATCCATGGTTCATTCCATGATTTCTTTGGGTTCTTGCACGATGAAATTGAATGCAACCTCCGAAATGATTCCCGTTACTTGGGCTGAATTCGGTAATGTTCATCCATTCGCTCCCAAGAATCAAGTGCAAGGATATACTGCCATGATTAAGCAATTGAACGATTGGCTTTGTGAAATTACTCGTTTTGCGGCAATGTCTTTTCAACCAAATTCGGGTGCTCAAGGTGAATATGCAGGTCTAATGGTGATTCGTGCTTACCATGAATCAAGAGGGAATTTTAACCGTAATATTGCCTTAATTCCATCATCCGCACACGGTACAAATCCAGCTTCGGCAGTGATGGCGGGCATGAAAGTGGTTGTTACAAAATGCGATGAAGAAGGCAACATTGATTTGGATGATTTAAGAGAAAAAGCGGAATTACACGCCGCCAATCTTTCTTGTTTGATGGTAACGTATCCTTCAACGCACGGTGTTTTTGAAGAATCAATCATTGAAATTTGTGCCATGATTCACCAACACGGTGGTCAGGTTTACATGGACGGAGCAAACATGAATGCTCAAGTGGGTTTGACTTCACCCGCTTCAATCGGTGCCGATGTTTGCCATTTGAATTTGCACAAAACCTTCTGTATTCCTCACGGTGGCGGAGGTCCTGGCATGGGTCCGATTGGTGTTGCAAAACAATTAGTGCCGTTTTTGCCAGGTCATGCAGTTGTTGCGAAAGTAGGAGGAAAGCAAGCCATTTCAGCAGTTTCGGCAGCACCTTATGGTTCGGCTTCTATCCTCACAATCTCGTATGCGTACATCGCCATGATGGGCGGAGACGGTATCACTCGGGCAACGGAAACGGCAATTTTGAATGCTAATTACATCAAAGCTCGTTTGGAAAAACATTATCCAGTGCTTTACACGGGTGCGGAAGGACGTTGTGCCCATGAGATGATTTTAGATTGTCGTCCCTTCAAAATGTCGGCAGGTGTTGAAGCGGAAGACATTGCCAAACGTTTGATGGATTACGGTTTTCACGCTCCAACATTGTCATTTCCAGTGGCAGGAACGTTAATGATTGAGCCAACAGAATCAGAATCAAAATCAGAATTAGACCGTTTTTGTGATGCCATGATTGGAATTCGTGATGAGATTAGAGAGATTGAAGAAGGCAACGCCGATAAAGCAAATAACGTTCTGAAACACGCCCCACACACCCAGGCGATAGTTTTAACGGAAAATTGGGATAGACCGTACACTCGTGAAAAAGCAGTTTTTCCATTGCCATACACCAGAGAAAGCAAATTCTGGCCCACCGTTTCAAGAATTGATTCGGCTTATGGAGATAGAAATTTGGTATGTAGTTGTATCTCAATTAATGAGTATGAGGCGGCAGTTGCGGAATAGATAAGTTTTAGTAGAATATTCAAGGGAGAAATGGCATTTGCTGTTTCTCCCTTTTTGTTAGTCCTACATCATCCACCACATCTTCATTTTCTTGTCATTTTTTGCTCCCTTCAAAGCCGCTGTCATGTTTGCTCCGTTCAGGCTTTCTTCCGAAGAAGGATAGGGCAAACGAGTTGGAATAATGTTATCGTTGAAGTTAATTTTTGGGACCATTAAAACTGGATAACCCGTTCTGCGAACTTCCGTCCATGCTTCAATGCCTTGTCCGAAAAGGGCAATCCATTTTTGTTCTATGATTTGTTTGAATCCTTCTGTGCCACCTTTATAGGCAATCGCTTTCAAGAAATCTGCGGTCGGCGTGAGTTTATATTGAGCAAAAGATGCTTTCACGGCATCATCGTATAGTTTTGCGGCATCACCCGCTAAAGTTACGCCCTTGTAAGCGGCTTCGGCTTTGAGGAATAATAATTCTGAATAACTCATAATGACTGCTGGCGATGTTGCTTGCACAAAATACGTTCCGATTTTTGAAGTTTTCGATAAGCCTAAGGCGTTGGCTTCCGTTACGTCTAAACCATTTGGCACACCCTTATAATCTCCTCCTGCATCTGGTTTAAGCACATATATTGGCAAACGTCCATCGCCCGTAGCTTGCAAACGAGTAAGTAAAGATGTACTAATTCGGAAATCATCTCGACTTTTGCGGTTCTGATTAATAGGATTATTATTCGGAGCATCCGTTAAGAAAGTCATGACTGCGGCATCATCGTAAGACGTGAAAACTGGGTATTTAACGGGGTCTTTCAAGATTCTTTCTATCTCCGTTTTTACATCAATTCCAGCATCTGTCTTGCCTAACATCTTAGTTAATAACTTTAATGACAATGAGTTAGCGAATTTTTTCCAACGAGACATATTTCCCGCAAAAAGAATATCCGCCGTTGCATTTACGGTTTTTGTATTGATTAAATCAGATGCCATTTTCAAATCGGCAACTAAACCTACATACACATCTTTTTGAGCATCATATTTGGTTAATAATTTGCCCTCAGTGCCTTGAATGGCATCTTTGTAAGGAATATCGCCATAAGTATCGGTCAAAATTGAGAATGTCCACGACCGCATTATTAAGCCAATTGCCTGATAATTTTCATTGTTGGCAGTTTTTCCCAAATTAATAACTCGCTGATAATCCGCTTGACTCTCGATGTACAAATCTCGCCAAGTGTCATCAATTACGTTAGTTTGTATGTTATATTGATCAATATCAGTGTATTGAATTCGAGCAACGTGCTGCGAAAAACCCGAGCCAACGTCCTGCCCAAGCGTATAAACGTCATTGCCTCCCCAATAAATACCAACTGTATTTCGGATGCCGTGTGGCAATAATAAATCTGCTGAAACAGAAGTTGGGTCATTGGGGTTTTTATTAACTTCTTCAAAGCCCTTGTCGCAACTCGTCACAACGAAAAGGCTGGTGATAATTAAGGAAAATGTGAATATTTTTTTCATGTTGTTTTTTCGTTTTAAATGTTTTGCCACCGAGCCATGAAGACACTAAGGATTCAAGTAAAAAACTTATACTAAATGTTTACGTCACTAAGACATGAAGACACTAAGAATTTTAGATTGGATAAAAATAGAAAACTTAGAGCCTTAGTGCTTCGTGGCTTATAATTTTTACAATCCAAAAGTTAAATTAAATCCGTAACTACGAGCCGAAGGCGTTTGTCCGCTTTCAAAACCTTGAACATTTCCGTCTGCATAATAACTTGTTTCAGGGTCAATGTGTGGAACATTGCTGTGGATTAATAATAAATTACGCCCTACAATCGACACTGAAGCATTACGGAATGGTGTTTTTCCGAACCATTTATTTGGAATAGCAAATGATATTTTTGCCTCTCTCAATTTCACGTAACTACCATCAAAAAGATAGGCTTCGTTGTTGGTTCTTGCGTAGAAAGTATGGTTATAATCCTCGGCTGTTAAGCTCACATCGTTAGGTACATAATTTGGACTTTCCGAAGTTCCAATGTCTTTAACCCCTACGCCAATGATACCCGTTTCACGACCAGCGGCTGTTTCTGCCAAAACGCCAGTATATCGCCCAATTCCGACTGAGTGAGCATAAATACTACCACCACTTTTCACATCAATTAAGGTACTCAATGTTAGTCCTTTGAAGCTAAACGAATTGGTAAAACCGCCCGTCCATTTTGGCAAAACATTACCTAAAACCTTTCTATCGGTTGATACAACGGCTTTCCCATTTAAAAAAACGATATTTCCTTGTGAGTCACGCACGTAATATGTTCCGTAGAAATTGCCGTAAGGGTCGCCCACACGAGCTTCCAAAATAACGTTTCTCAACAAACCATAATCATTAATTTGGTATGTTTGTAGCACGCCGTCTAATTCTACAACTTTACTGACGTTTTTAGCAAAATTCACCCCAATATCCCAACGAAAACCGCTTTCCGTTTTCAAAGGAGTTGCCGATAATTGAACTTCAATTCCTTTGTTGGAAATCTCTCCTGCATTCACAAATTTATTCAAATATCCAGAGCTTTGAGGAACCCCAATTTTCAAGATTTGATTCTTTGAAGTTTTGTCGTAATACGTTAATTCTAAGTTAATTCTATTCCATAATCGAGCCTCAACGCCAAACTCATAAGCGGTAGTAATTTCAGGTTTCAGAGCATCGTTAAAAATCGTATTATTCTCAGCAAATGTCGTTTGAGAACCCCAAGCCGTTGCTCCACTATATACTTGCGAGAGACGATAAGGGTCAGTATCTGAACCCACTTTCGCCCAACTTGCTCTTAATTTTGCGTAAGGTAAAACACTTGAACTCATGCCCAAAATATCCGTAATAATGCCACTCATTGAAACTGACGGGTAAAAATAAGAATTATTGAGCTTTGGCAAAGTGCTTGACCAATCGTTGCGGGCGGTGGCATCCAAGGACAATTGGTCTTTCCAAGAAAGCTGCGTTGAGCCATATAAACTATTCACTTCCTTCTTATAAGTTGCATTGCCAACGTTGGGTCTGACTTTCGTATTGGCAAGGGTATAAAGGTTAGGAATTGTCAATTCAGGAGCTTCCAAATAGTCTCTTTGTGAGG
>JANXML010000232.1 GCA_025354645.1 Arcicella sp.
TTGGCAAGCACGTAAAACTGTATCAAGGCGTAACTTTGGGAGCTTTATCCGTTAGTAAAGCTATGGCTTCCATGAAACGCCATCCCACCATTGAAGACGGTGTAGTGATATATGCAGGAGCAACTATTTTGGGCGGAGAAACCGTTGTAGGAGCAAATTCTGTAATTGGCGGCAACGTTTGGCTAACTCGTAGCGTACCCGAAAACACCAAGATTTATCATCAGGAACAGGTTAAGATTTTGCAGTAAAATTAATTTATAAGTAATGACAATATTAGACTTAGTGGGCAATACGCCTATCGTAGAATTAAACCGAATAAATCCAAATCCTAACGTTAAGATTTACGGAAAATTAGAAGGCAACAATCCAGGCGGTTCCGTAAAAGACCGTGCGGCTTACAGCATGATTAAAGGAGCTGTGGAACGTGGCGAAATTGAACCCGACATGAAATTGATTGAGGCTACTTCGGGCAACACTGGCATTGCCTTGGCGATGATTGCACGACTGTACAATCTTGAAATTGAGTTAGTTATGCCCGAAAACTCTACTCGTGAACGTGTACTTACTATGGAAGCATTCGGAGCAAAAGTTATCCTGACTCCCGCCGAAGAAGGCATCGAAGGCTCACGTGATTATGCCGAAGCCCAAATGAAAAAAGGTGGATATTTCATGCTCGACCAATTCGGGAATCCAGATAATTTCTTAGCTCATTACCGCACAACGGGTCCTGAAATTTGGAAGGATACTAACGGCGAAATTACCCACTTCGTCAGTTCGATGGGAACAACGGGAACAATTATGGGAACTTCGATGTATTTGAAAGAACAAAATCCTGCCGTGCAAATTGTGGGTTGTCAGCCTACGGAAGGTTCAAAAATCCCAGGCATTAGACGTTGGTCAAAAGAATATTTACCGATGATTTTTGATGCCGCTCGGGTGGATAGAATTATGGATATTTCGGAAGAAGAAGCCCGAATTATGGCAAATCGTTTGGCAAAAGAAGAAGCGGTTTTTGGGGGCATGAGTAGCGGAGGTTCAGCGGCGGCAGCAGTCAGATTAGCTCAGGAATTAGAATCTGGGGTGATTGTTTGCATTATTTGTGACAGAGGAGATAGGTATCTTTCGAGTGATTTGTTTGGGTAGAAATAAAAAACCATTTTATGAGTAAAAAGCCTTGCTGAAATCAATCAATAAGGCTTTTTTGTTGTTTTTAATTAGCAAAAAACACCGCCTCTACTCGAATATTATGTATCCATTTTGGATTCTTTCCCCTAAAATTATTATCCGATTTCATGTTAAATTTTAAGCTACCAGAAATACTATAATGCTGATTCCAAACTCTTTTAATAAATCTGTTCTTATTATTTACTGAATAATTTCATAAAATTTTTCAGTAAAAATAAAAACATTCATCTGCAAAGCCTAAATAATTCTACTTATAGAAAGCCCCATACCCCAAAAGCAGACTTATAACGAAACTTTTCAACGTTATTTCTGCCAAAAATCCTAAAAATAGACTCTTGGCAGAATTTTTCATTTATCCAAAACGTTCAAAAGCCAAAAATACAGTTTTGGGAAGGCGGATTATTTTTCCGAAATTTACCCCATTAAAACCGTTCACCTTTCACCGTGAACCTTTACCCACACAATATGCGTCTCCATCGTCCCTTAGTCTCGGCAACCGTCAAGGCATTACAAGAAATCTTCCATCTCGAAAATCCCCGTCAGGCAGATAGAGTGATTGAGGAAGTCCTAAAATCTAATAAACAGTGGGGAAGTCGTGATAGAAATTTTATTGCAGAAACCGCTTACGAAATCGTAAGAAACTGGCGTTTAGTACTTTATGTTATAGATTTATCAGAAACAAATTTAATTGAAACCAATTATTTCCAAATCATCGGTGCTTGGTTAATCATTAAAAACGAAACTGAAATAGAAGATTTATTACCAAAATGGGAAGAGTTTGAAGGCTTAAATTCGGAAAAAATTGTAGTAAAATACCAAGAAGCACATCAAATCCGTAAAATCCGTGAATCCGTTCCAGATTGGCTCGATGCCTTGGGAGAATCCGAATTAGGAGCCGAAAAATGGACGGAAGAAATCAAGGCTTTGAACCAACAAGCTCCCGTAGTTTTAAGAGCCAACACCTTGAAAACTAATCAAAAAGCCTTACAAGATTTATTGAACGAAATCAACATCGAAACCAATGTTTTAGCAGAACTATCTGATGCCTTAATCCTCCAAAAACGAAGTAATATTTCTAAAACTGAACTATATAAAAATGGTTTTTTTGAAGTACAAGATGCTGGTTCTCAATTAATTGCTCCATTTTTGGACGTAAAACCTGGAATGCGAGTGATTGATGCTTGTGCGGGTGCGGGAGGAAAATCTTTGCACCTTTCGGCGTTGATGCAAAACAGAGGGCGAGTGATAGCAATGGACGTGGAAGAACGTAAATTGACGGAACTTTTGAAGCGAGTAAAACGCAACGGAGTTGATAATATCGAAACCAAATTGATTGATGCAAAAACCCTTTTGAGTCTCGAAAATAGTGCCGATAGATTGCTCTTGGACGTACCGTGTTCGGGATTGGGTGTAATCCGTAGAAATCCAGATGCAAAATGGAAATTGACCCCCGCCTTTATTGATAATCTGAGGAGAATTCAGTGGAAGATTTTGTCCGAATATTCAGCCATGTTGAAGAAAGACGGTAAGATGGTTTTTGCCACTTGTAGTTTATTACCCTCTGAAAGCGAGTTTCATATCCAAAGATTATTAACTGAACAACCCGAAAATTGGGAGCTTTTATCAGAACGTAGAACCTCCCCTGCTACGGATGGATATGATGGATTTTATATGGCTTGTTTGTTGAAGAAGTGAGGTTTCGATGCGACCGTCGCTTCGGTTCGATTTTTGTTATTCGATGTTTGGAATTAATCCGAAAGTTAACTTGCAAGTGAACGAGCAAAATCAAGCAGACAAAACTAACAAAATAAATATTTCACCACCAATATTTTAACAAACATCGAAAACCGAACATCGAAAACAAACCATGCAAACCCAAGATTTCGATAAAATAATCCAAAAACGTCGCTCAGTTAGGATTTATGATGAGATGATTCCTTTTGATGAAAATGCCGTTAAACGGAGCATTGACCGAGCCATTCTTTCGCCAAATAGTAGCAATATGCAACTCTGGGAATTCTATTGGGTGAAAACAAAATCTGTTCACGATGCCCTCACACAAGCCTGTATGGGACAATCTGCTATAAAAACTGCCAATCAAGTGGTTGTTTTTGTGACTCGTCAAGACAAATGGAAAGAACGTTCTGAATGGAATTTAGCAAATCTCAATAAACAATTTGAAGGCAAAACTTTAACCAAAAGAGATGAACGTGCATTGGATTATTACAGAAAACTAATGCCCTTGGTTTACAGGTCCGATCCTTTCGGATTCAATACTTTACTTAGAACTATTATCGTCTTTTTCATGGGTTTTCGCAAACCATTTCTCCGTATCAGAAACAACGGCGACCAACGAGTAATGACCCACAAATCATGTGCTTTGGCGGCTCAAACTTTCATGTTGAGTATGGCGGCAGAAGGCTACGATACTTGTCCAATGGAAGGATTTGACCAAGATATTGTAAAGAAAATTTTGAACCTGCCATCCATAGCAGAAATCACCATGATAGTGGCTTGTGGAACCGCAAAACCCGAAGGCATTTATTCAGAACGTAACCGTGTGCCAAATGAGGAGGTTATTTTTGAAATTTAATGTTGAGCTATTTTGAAGATACAAAAATAATTATATTATTATATCTTAGTATGTTATCGCTTAATTTATGATACAGATACACGTTTAAATAACACAAAAAAAGAGGCAGAATATCCGCCTCTATTATTTTATAAACCAAAATTATATTTTAAAACAAGTAACCATTTTTCTCAATTGATGCCTCTGCAATACGTCTTCGGGCATTTTTCAAGTTCATTGGTTCTATTTTTGTAAAGCGTTTCAAACCCATTAACATCACCCTCAACTCATCTCCCTCCGCAAAACTGGTGATGGCTGTTTTTCCTGCCGTATTTACTTTATCAACGGCTGTGTGTAAGTAAATCATGGCGGCATCTTTTTGTAGTTCACAAGCCACTTCACCACGTACGCCAATTAATTTTTCGACTCTCAATAATGCCGATTCAGCCACATAAAGCTCAATCATCATGTCTGCTAAGTTCATAATAATCTCTTGCTCATGCTCAAAAGTCATCATGAATTTTTGTAAAGCTGCACCCGCAATCATCAAAGTAGCTTTCTTCAAGTTTTTCACAACTTTCTTTTCAGCCATCAAAATTCCGTCTTCTTCTTCCGAACTGAAATCAGGAATTGCCATGATTTCTTTGCCAACTGCCATTGCCGCTGGCATCAAATTCAATTCACCTTTCATGGCACGCTTCACAATTGTTCCAACCGAAAGCAAACGATTAATTTCATTTGTTCCTTCAAAAATACGGTTAATTCTCGCATCACGATAAGCTCTATCCATCGGTGCTTCCGCCGAAAATCCCATTCCACCGCAAATCTGTACGCCTTCATCCACCACATAATCCAACACCTCCGAACCATGTACTTTCAACATGGCACACTCAATCGCAAATTGTTCAACGCCTTTTAATTTCGCTTGGGCTGAATCCATACCACCGCCCAGAAGGTCCTCAATGGCATCATCAATGTTTTGTCCCGCACGGTAACAAGCTGATTCTGAGGCAAATACTTTCGCTGTCATTTCAGCAATTTTGTGTTTAATTGCCCCAAAGTTATTAATTGAAGTATTAAATTGTTTACGTTCACCAGAATAATTCACCGATTGCGAAATCACACCTTTACAAGCACCCAACACCGCCGAAGCCAATTTAATACGTCCAATATTCAAAATATTTACCGCAATCTTGAATCCTCCTTCACGAGTAAACAATTGATTTTCAACGGGAACCATACAATCTGTAAAAAACACTTGACGAGTTGAAGAACCCTTAATTCCCATCTTGCGTTCTTCTTCGTTCATTGTAATGCCTCCGAAAGATTTTTCAACAATAAATGCAGTTAAAGATTTATCTGAGTCAATCTTCGCAAAAACAATAAAAAGGTCAGCAAAACCAGCGTTTGTAATCCACATTTTTTGCCCATTAATGATAAAATTCTTACCATCTTCCGACAAAACTGCCTTCGTTTTTCCTGAATTTGCATCCGAACCTGAATCTGGTTCGGTCAAGCAATATGCCGCTTTCCACTCACCAGTGGCAAGTTTTGGCAAGTATTTTAATTTTTGTTCTTCGTTTCCGTAGTATAAAATAGGTAAGGTTCCGATTCCTGTATGAGCAGAATACGCCACCGAGAATGAGTGTCCACCACCACAAGATTCTGCCACCAACATTGAAGTATTAAAATTCATTCCAAATCCTCCATATTCTTCTGGAATGGCAGTTCCCAACAAACCCAATTCACCGGCTTTATCCATTAATTCTACCATCAAATCAGTATTTTTGGCATAATCAATATCATCCAAACGTGGGTGAACTTCTGTGCGAAGAAAATCCAAACAAGTCTGAGAAATCATTTGTTGTTCTTCCGTAAATTCTTCTGGAATAAAAACCTGTGAAGCATCAATGTCTTTAATTAAAAATTCGCCTCCTTTAATTGAAGTTTTGTTTTCTGTAATTGTCATGATTTTGTAATTTAAAATACTGATTATGAGGTATTTAAAATATTTTTTTGATAACGGCAATTTTAATATTGTTATGCAAGCATACTAATTTTTTGTAAAGATACATAAATAAAAAAATGCTATGCAAGCATAACATTTAAAATATTTTGGGGTTGTGGAGTAGAATAGGTTTCTAACTGAGACGCATAGTTCTACTCTACAACCAATGACTCTTCAACCAAATTTTCAGCTTTATAAGTTGCTGTATCGTTATTAACAATTTCATTGATATTTTGCATCACTTCAAAGAAAATATTGAGTTTCTCCTCGCCGATTTTTTCATATATCGCATCATTAAACAAAATTACTCCTTGACGGGCAAAATCTCTTTTTCGTTTGCCTTCCTCGGTTAAAAATACGTTCACAACCCGACGATCATCTTCGTCAATTTCTCTTCTAATCCATTTTTTATCTTCCAAAGATTTCAACATTCTGGTAAGGCTTCGTGCTTCTAAACCCAATGCAGGAGCAATTTTAGTGGCAGGAGTACCTTTCTTCTTATCAATATTCAGTAAAACATATCCAATCGCCATCGTCATATCGAAGGGTGCTGCATAAGAATTATACATTCGACTGATGGCGTGCCAGCCAGATTTTATGTGATAATCAACTGTTTTGTCTGCTTTCATAAGATTAATCTAAACAAAATAAATTTTATTATGCACTGCATAACAATACAAAATTGGAGAATAAATATTTGTTATGCAAGCATACCATTAAATAAAAAAGAGAATAGATAATAAAATCTATCCTCATTTGATAATCACCAAGTTATAATGGTTAAATTAAAACATTTTATCAGACTTTTTAAACTGAACCTTAAATCGTTTTTCATCTTTCACATCCCTTATTTTTACAATATATTCACCCGCTGAAAGTGAATAAGTAGGTAATAAAATCACTTCATTTTTACTTTTTTGAACGGCATCACAAGGAACGCCCATACCAGAGAGCGTACTCAACAAAACATCATTTTCTTTAACATTTTCCATTTTTACCCGAATCATTTCACCTTCATCGGAGGTGTGTAAAGTCACACCAAATGATTCTCCACTAACCGCACTTACTCCCACTGCCATTGGTGAATATACGTGCATATTTCGCTCAGAATCAAACTCTATAATTCGATAAAAATTGGTGAATCCTCCCGCAGGACTTTCATCCGTAAAAGTGTTAAATTCCTCTTTTTGATTAGGTTTGACCTCCGCAACATCATAAAATTTTTCGGAATCTTTGCTTCGCTGAATTACAAATTTGCGACTATTATGCCCTTTCGGCGTGAGCCACATAAGTTGTACATTTTGCTCTGCTGCAACTGCCATTAATCCAATGGTTAAGTTTGAAGTGGTTTGTACACGCCCTTTCAGCGTGCTTTTGAGCGTGGAATTATCGCTCGATTTTTTCTCAGGTTCTTTCGTAAAAGAATCCAGAAAATTGAGTTCTGATTTAGCCGAAGCTAAATTTAAGGAGGTAAGAATACCCGTAGGTTGTTTGGGCAAGGTCACAAATGCCATTGCTACCAAAGATGTACACGTAATTCCCAGACCCAAGATGTGTTTGTGAAGGTTTTTCATGAAAATTTGATGGTTGTTGTTAATACTTTCTTCGGGCGGAAGAGCGGAGATGTGCGTGCTTAATTAATAACAAATATCATTCCAAAATGAATTGATAAGTCTGTAAGTTTTTAAGTCATAAGTCGTAAGTTCCGCTCGTGTTTAATCTATAAATAAAAAGGATGATATTGCTTTTAACAATACCATCCTTTAATACTTGCGACTTAATTACTTATGACTTAAAGACTTTTTTACTTAACCTTATTTCCTTTCATACGTCTAACCTTAATTTTCAAATTATTTAACACGCTTTTTGAAAGCATAATTCTTACTCGAGGTTTTTTGTATATTACCAAATATTTATTCCCTTCATAATCCAATCTCGAAAAAGTTGGACTTCCCTGTGAATCAACCAATTGATAAAAAAATTCGCCTTTTTCGCCCGCAACTGGACCAAAATGAAGAGCATTATCTTCTTTACCATTTTCAAAAGATAACAACAAATGTCCAGCATCTTCTTTTTGTAACTTTCCAGGTGTTCCTTTTTCCAAAGAAATACGATTAATGTATCTCCCATTCTTAAAAATAACTTTTCCTGATTTAATGTTGGCATCCGAAGAAGGAACTTCACGTTCAAGATAAAGTGGGTTATCATTATAATATTGAATTCGACTTAAATCGAGTTCATTTTCTTGGAGTTGATGCATCAACGAACCCGTTAAATATACATTTTTTTGGCAACTTGCCAACGAAAGCACGCTGAGGATAAGCAAGATTTTTCTCATGATTTTCAAGTAGGGATTTGGGAGTACAGTTAGAAGATGAATTAGTGTTAAGTATTGTAAATGAGTGACTTATCAACTTGGTGGCAAATAAAAATTCAAACTTCTAACGATAAAAATACTCATAATAATTTTAAAATTCCAATTTTTAAGCGTTTTATCAATCATTAAACGCATTTATTCAAGCAAAATTCTTCATTTTCTTACATATAAGCCAAAGACTATGCCAATTTTTATACTTTAATTTCGCAAAACCAACTTATAAGAATAACTATTATAAAAATACTTTCAAAATATTTTGAAAGTTCAAAACTATTCCTTATTTTTGTTTTGTTAAAACAATCGCCAAAGTAAAAACTATTTAAAAATTAACGTATGACGCTTGATGAAGCAAAGCAACATTTAATCCAAGCATGGGGAACGTTGGGGTCAAGTTGGGGTGTTAGCCGAACAATGGCACAAGTACACGCACTCCTGCTGGTATCGCCAGTAGCAATGACGACGGAAGATATTATGGAAGCTTTGCAAATTTCAAGGGGAAATGTTAATATGAACGTGCGAGATTTGATTGATTGGGGAATTGTCAGAAAAGTGCTAAAACCTGGTGAGCGTAAAGAGTTTTTTGAAGCAGAAAAAGATGTATGGAAAGTAGGAATGCAAGTGGCAAAAGAACGAAAAAAACGTGAGTTAGAGCCTTTAATTAGAGCATTAGAGCAAGTTTCAACAATTGAAGCTGATATTACAGACCCTGATGTAAAGCAATTTGCAGAGACCGTTGAGAACCTTAAAAAGTTTGCAAACAATACAAACAATACATTAGAAACCATTATTAAAGCCGAAGAAAATTTTTTCTGGGCAAGTTTCTTTAAGTTATTTAAGTAATATATTGTATCCTGAAAAAGAAATAAAAAAAAATTATACCAACTACTATTAAATTAATCCTTACTTTGTGACGTATCAAATAGAAGACTCATTTTGGGTCTTTTATTTATTTTATATATTTTCAATAATTATTGAAAATCCTAAATATTTAGTAATTATAATATTAAATTGAATTGAATTTTAAAAGTTGGATAACATTAATGGTAAAATTATGGAGAAAAACGAATAAAAAGATACAATATAATTATATTTTCAATATATACTGAAAATATAATTATATTTTAATACATAATTTTTTTTATTGATGTTATTTTAAGATTTTAAATTTATTTACCTTATGTGTCAGTATAAAATTAATTAATAGAATATTCATGGCATGACTT
>JANXML010000247.1 GCA_025354645.1 Arcicella sp.
TCTATAATTGGATTCAACAAAAAACAAATATTCATATTGCCTCAAAAGTTAGGTCTGAAAATGGACTATTCGTGCATATTTACGCTAAATTGGTTGCCGCTGTCCTACTTTTGATTGAGTTTTAACCCGTAATTCGCATAATTCATAAAAAAACCATCAGAAGTTTTCCAATGGTTTTCGTGGTTGATTTTATAAAACATTTAATTGTAATTTCATGTAGGTACTTGCCAACATGGTCAGCTTTTGATAATCTGGAACCCTAATTCTTTCATTTTGAATGCGTGAGGCGGGGCAATTTTTGATTTTATCGAACAGCTTTAAATAATACTTGTAAGCTAAATAAACGCCACCTTTTGCTCCTTTTGGTAATTCTAAAATCCCCCGTAAAGCTGCATCAAAATCCGCTTGAATATCATTTTCAATAGCTTTTTTATCTTCCAACGTGAAATTTGTAAAGTCCACATCGGGGAAATAAGTACGTCCTCTTTCCTGAAAATCTGATTTAATATCTCGTAAAAAATTTACTTTCTGAAACGCTGAACCCAAGCGTTTGGCATCCGCTTTCAAACGGTCATATTCCGCTAAATTTCCTTCACAAAAAACCCGCAAACACATCAGTCCCACCACCTCTGCCGACCCGTAAATATAGGCTTCATAACCTTCCTGGTTATAATCGGCATAATACAAATCCATCTCCATTGAATGTAAAAAAGCCTCAATCAATTCATGGTCGATTTTATATTTATTTACGATTAATTGAAAAGAATGTAAGACTGGATTTAGACTAATTCCTTCTTCGATGGCAACGTAAGTATCTGATTTAAAGCGACTTAAAAGAGTCTTTTTATCATATCCCTCAAAAGTATCCACAATTTCATCGGCATAGCGAACAAACCCATAAATTGCGTAAATGGGCAAGTGAAATTTCTTATCTAAGGTCTTGATTCCCAGCGTGAAAGACGTGCTATAATGCTCCGTAATCAGTTTGCTGCATTCAAGGGTTGTTGTTGTATATAAATCCATGTATTCGATGTTCGATGGGCGTTATTCGATATTTGGGTATTAAAGTTGAATATTTTTGATTTCTAACAACTATTCAAGTTCAAATATAAGTTGGGCTAACGTAGGCAGAGTTTTGAACCATGCCTACGTTCATTCCCGTGTAAATTCTTAACTATTCTCTAACATAACTTCCTTCGCTACCACTAATCCCGAAATCAAAGACGGTGGCACGCCTGGACCTGGCACGGTTAATTGTCCTGTGTAATAGAGATTTTTCACTTTCTTACTCTTCAAAGTTGGCTTCAAAAGTGCAGTTTGCATTAAAGTATTTGCCAAACCATAGGCATTTCCTTTGAAGGCATTATAATCACCTTTGAAATCAGCATGAGCGTAGCTTCTTTTATAAACAATTGAATCTCTGATGGTTACACCACAATATTTCTCTAAACGTTCCATAATAATATGATAATATTTCTCACGAATTTCGTCTGTGTCTTCTAAATCGGGAGCAACGGGAATTAAAAGAAACAAGTTTTCATATCCTTCTGGGGCAACGCTACTATCAGTTTTTGAAGGAGCAGAAGCATAAAATAATGGCTTTGAAGGCCATTGAGGTTGTGTGTAAATCTCGTGGGCATGGACTTTAAAATCTTCATCAAAGAAAAGATTATGGTGTTGTAATTTCGGTATTCTTTTGTTTACTCCCAAATAAAATAATAAAGATGATGGAGCCATCACTCGTTTGTCCCAATATTTTTCATCATAATTCCTAAACTCCTCTCCTATCAACTTATCTTCCACATGATGATAATCTGCACTTGCCACGATCACATCAGCCGTAAATTCACCCTCACTTGTAATGATTTTATTTACCTTATCGCCTTGTATTTCAATCTTTTGAACATTTTTGTTTAGTAAAATCTTAACACCTTTTTCCACTGCCAAAGCCACCATTGCTTTCACAATTTGGTGCATTCCACCCATTGGATACCACGTTCCATTTTGCATTTCTGCGTAGTTCATAAGACTGTACATTGCAGGTGTATTTTCAGGTGTTGCACCCAAAAAAAGTATTGGAAACTCCATAATTTTCAAGATTTTTTCGTCTTGA
>JANXML010000249.1 GCA_025354645.1 Arcicella sp.
TCTATAATTGGATTCAACAAAAAACAAATATTCATATTGCCTCAAAAGTTAGGTCTGAAAATGGACTATTCGTGCATATTTACGCTAAATTGGTTGCCGCTGTCCTACTTTTGATTGAGTTTTAACCCGTAATTCGCATAAGTTGATTGTCATTGCGAGTGCAACGAAGCAACCTTTCGGGTTGATGAGGGATATTATGAACTTAACTTTTCTTGATAATAAAAAGCGTTACTTACCATTATTTCCATCAATCTGGAAGATTGCTTCGTTGCACTCGCAAAGACAACAGCAAATACTCAGTTGCACTCGCAATGATAACAGCAAATACTTCGTTACACTCGCAATGAAAGAGCTTAAAGACAAAAAATCACCCTCTCAGAAATTTCAAATACACGCCATTTGTCCACCCGAAGCCGTCTTGATTGGGATATTCTCCCCCTTCTGCATTGATGTTTGGTGTTTCGACATTGTATTTTTCTGTCATTTTTCCCGTTTCTGCATATACTTTTTCATTAGTTTTCATCCAACGGGATTTAATAGTTTCCGCTAAGTCGAAAAATCCGTATTTTATTAAACCTTTATAGGCAATATATTGCAGAGGAGCCCATCCATTCGGAGCATCCCATTGTTGCTTGGTATTGTTTAAGGTAGTGATTAGCCCGCCATCTTTCAAGAATTTTTTCTCAATAACTGTCACCATTTTTCTTGCTTGTAATTGCCGAGCTACATTGAAAAATAGTGGAAAAATTCCTGCCAAAGAATAGACTTCGGTTTGCTTTTTTTCAACAAAATCATAGTCGAAATAATAGCCTTTTTCACGATTGAAGAAATACTTTTTAATGGCTCTTTCACGAAGATTCATCAAGGTATAATATTTATCTAACTTTTTCTTGTCATCAGCCAAAAGATAAGCCTTGAAAATTGTTTTTTCGAGGTTGAAAAGCAGACAATTCAATTCCACTGGAAGAATATCTGTGGTGTGGATGGTATTCATATTTTGTCCATCTTTAAACCACCGAGAACTAAAATCCCAACCCGATTCTGCGGCTGCCCGAATATGCCTAAAAAAGCCTTCTGATGAATCTGCTACACTTTTTGATAATTCAATATCCTCACGATATGATTCTGGGCGTGGTATGTCTTGCTCATCCCAATAACGATTCAAATAATAAAAATCTCTTAGAAAAATCACTCTTTTGTTGGATGGATTTTGCGTTGAAACTTGGTCTTTTCCTTGCATCCAAAATTCGTATTCTTTTTCTAAAAATGGAAGGTATTTCAATAGGATTTCATCGCCTTTTTCTTCTCGTAAAACTTCCACCATTAATGAAAAAAAAGGCGGTTGAGAACGACCTAAAAAATAATTTCTGTTCCCGTTTGGAATGTAACCGAATTGGTCAATAAGATGAGCAAAATTATCAACGATATTTTCAATCAAATCAATCTTTCTACTGGTTTGTAAACCTAAAATTGTGAAATAACTATCCCAATAATATAACTCCTGAAAACGCCCGCCTGGAACCACATAAGGAAATGGTAATTCAATCAGAGAACCATTTGCTTGTGCAGGTTTACGGGTAAGGTTTTTCCATAAATTTTCCAGATGTTGTTCAATTGGTTTCGATATATCTGCTTGATAATCAATGATTAAGAAAGGATTTTTAGTAAAATTATCTTTAACAAACTGGGATAAGTCAAAATTTAAGGCTTGATGATATTGTAAATATTCAGCTTCAATTTCTTCCAAAGGAAAATTGGGAACGTAATCGCAAAATGTCTTAGAATCTGGAAAAATATCACTCATTTGAACGGCTTTAAAAAGCTCAGACGAATAAAATTGATTGGTTTCTATTAACGGTTGTTGCATTTTTATAATTTTAGTTTTACACAATTAAACAATAACATTTTTTCAAGCAATTTCGTCATTTATAGCGTCAATTTTTTATTTGATAATCTATTAAAAATCACCAGACAAATTATTAAAATTATCATGGGAATTAACGAAAAATAAAAAGCACTTTGTCCACCGAAATGTTCAAAAATATAACCCGTTATTAAAGAACCCGTTGTGCCTCCTAAAGCGGAAAAAATTACGATTAAACCAGACATTATTCCGTGTTTATTTTTGGGTAAAGCACTTAAAATTACTGAATTAATGGACGGGTAAATTGGTGCAATAAACAAACCAATCATTGGAAAAATATAGGCAACTAAGGGTGCGTTCCCCCAACCTGTTATTGGTTCATTTCCAAGATTTTGAGCCAACGGAAGGACTAATAAAACCATTCCTGCTGATAATAACACGCACACAATCAGGACGGTAAGCCATTTTAATTTCTTTAAAACGACTCCCGCTAAAAATCTTCCAACTGCTGTTGATGCTGCTAAAATTCCCGCCATTTGAACACTTAATGAATTAGGTAGATGCAATACTTTGCTGTTGAAAGTTGGTAGCCAACTCATGATACTTTGTTCAATCAAAACGTAAATAAAAGCACTTGCCACAAAGACTAAAACTACTGGAATTGCAACCAATTTAAACATCTCTTGAAAATCTCCCGTTGGACTATCCGTTGAATCTTTTTTGATACTTAACTCATCCATTTTAGTGGTTGATAAAAGCAAAAAAGCCAATATTGCCAAACCTGCCAATAGATAATATACGTTTACCCAAGCAGTAGATTGAGGGTTTGTGTCGTCAATAAAAAAACTAAAAATAAATCCTGCCGAAAGAATACCAACCATGAAGAATGATTCAATGAAATTCATCAAACTAATGTGTTCAGTTTTATCTTTTACGACCAAGCCGATGGTTCCATAAACGGAAACTTTAATTAAGGAAAAACTTGCTCCCACTGCCCCAAAAAGCAATTTTGTCATCCAAAATTGATTTACTAATGGCATTGAAATACAGGCTACAATTACGATTATCAAAGCCAGAAGCATGGCTTTTTTATAGCCAATTTTGGAAATATAGGAAGCTACTAAAAAGGACATTCCCGCAATACTCAAATCCTTAAAGGCTTCTAAAATTGCCGCCGAAGATTCTGTAATTCCGTAAGTTGATTGAACTTGCAAAATGACTGTTCCAACACTATTCAAAAGAATGGCGAAGATAAAATAGTTGATAAAAATGGAAAGTTTTATTTTCAAACTGTTCATGAAGGTTGTGGCTTTGAATTCGATTACTAAGTTAAAGTCAATAATCTATTTATTCTAATGCTTTTTTATACTGACGATTGGTGGAAAATATAAAAGCGGACTTTATGCCCGCTTCATAATTTATTTGTACGCTAACTAATTTTGTAAAATGGTTAATGATTATACAAATTTAGCGTAGAATAAATCGGAAAACTACTCTTTGATTATTCAATAATAATACATTATTAATATTTTAAGAATTGTATTTCGTACATTTATCATTAATTTAAGAGTAAATAACCATAAATCAATAAATTTTCTTGAAATATTTGTAAATGAAAACCGAATTTGAAATTATACAACCCGATGCAGGAAGTTCTTTTAGAGTTTTGCATCATAATGTTTCTGCAGATACTTTTAAATGGCATTATCATTATCATCCCGAATACGAAATTGTTTGCGTTTTTCAAGGTTCAGGAAGGCGACACGTTGGTAATCATTTGAGTAATTACACCGACGGAGATTTAGTTTTAATTGGTTCAAATCTACCTCATGGTGGCTTTGGATACGGTTCTGTGAATATGCACGAAGAAATTGTGGTTCAATTTAAAGTTGATTTTCTGGGTGATAATTTTCTAGCAAAGCCCGAAATAGAAAATATCAAAAGTTTATTTGAGCGTTCTAAGCAAGGGTTAAGTTTTTATGGAAAAACAAAGGAAGAATTATCTGTTAAGTTCAAAGAACTTCCTCAACTACCTCACTTTGAAAGACTCATTGAGTTATTAAATATCCTTCAACGTTTGGCTGTTTCAACGGAGTTTACAACACTTAATCAAGATAATATCCGTTATAATTTTAGTTTAAAAGATCAAGAGCGTTTAAGCAAAGTTTATAGATATGTTGAAGAAAATTTTTCACAAGATATTGATATTCAGATTATTGCAAAAATATGCAATTTAACTATTCCTGCATTTTGTAATTATTTTAAGAAAAATCTACATCAAACTTTCACAGATTTTACGAACGAATATCGTGTAAATCAGGCTTGTAAAATGCTTTTAGAAGGTCGGGAAATTGTTGATGTTTGTTTTGGTTGTGGATTTAATAATATCTCGTATTTTGGGCGTGTTTTCAAACAATTTAAAGGCACAAATCCTTCTCAATTTAGAAGAAATTTTGGTAAAACATGACAGTACGGTACGCAAAAGGTTGAGGAGCAAGATATTTTTGTACGCATATCTTTAGCATAAAATTAATTCATGAAAGTTGCTCTTTTTATCCCTTGTTATGTTGATCAATTTTATCCAAACGTTGCCATTGCAACCTTGGAATTATTAGAAAAATTGGGTTGTGAAGTTGTCTATCCTCTCAATCAAACTTGTTGCGGACAACCGATGGCAAATTCAGGTTTTGAGCATTTGAGTAAGGATTGTGACAACAACTTTGTGGATAATTTTATCGGATTTGACTACATCGTTTCGCCTTCGGGGAGTTGCACTTTGCACATCAAGCAACATTTGCACGGGTCTGACAATGAGGCATCTACGCATATTCGTCAGCATATATATGAGCTTTCAGAATTCTTGACGGATGTGTTGAAAGTGGAGAAATTAGAGTCAAAATTCCCACATAAAGTTGGACTTCATCAGAGTTGCCACGGACAGCGAGGCTTGAAATTAGCTCAAATGTCGGAACTCGTTGATACCCCTTTTTCCAAAACAGAAAGTTTGTTAAACATGGTCGAAGGACTTTCAATCGTAACCTTAGACCGCAAAGATGAATGTTGTGGTTTTGGCGGTACTTTTTGCATAACAGAAGAGGCAATTTCCGTAAAAATGGGTAAAGACAGAATCACTGACCACACCAAACACGAAGCGGAGTTTATCGTGGGTTCAGACGTATCTTGTTTAATGCATTTGGAAGGAATAATGAAACGGCAAGGGTCGAGTGTGAGAGTGAAACATATTGCGGAGATTTTGAATGGGTAATACTGTAGCTCGAAGTGGCACTTCGAGAATCCAAGTCCGATTGTTC
>JANXML010000251.1 GCA_025354645.1 Arcicella sp.
CTTTCGATGATTGATGTATTGATGTTTAATTCAAAAGAGAAAATTAAAGAATTTTTAGATAATTACGAATTGGTCTAAGGACTTAAAAATGATTCCACAAAACTTCCCGAAAGTTTAACCCATAATGGAGATGTTTCGGAAAGTAAAAACGAAATAAGTAAACATGGCAAAAGTAGTAGTTTTCGGAACGGAATTAGTGGCTGAATTAGCCCATTATTACCTCACCCACGATTCTGAACATGAGATTGTGGCGTTTACGGTGAACCAAGAATATATCAAAGAGCCTACATTCTGTGGGATTCAAGTAGTGCCTTTTGAGGAAGTTACCACCCTCTTCCCTCCTACTGAATATAAATTTTTCGCTCCATTATCTGAACGAAAAATGAATATGGTTCGGGCAAAGGTTTATCAAGAAGCAAAAGATAAAGGCTATGAATTTATCTCTTACATTAGCTCAAAAGCAACCGTTTTGACTGATAAAATTGGAGAAAATTGTTTTATTTTGGAAGATAATACCATTCAACCATTTGTAACAATTGGAAATGACGTTGTTTTATGGTCAGGAAATCATATTGGACATCATTCGGTGATAAAAGACCATGTTTATTTTACATCTCACATCGTCTTATCGGGGCGTTGTGTAGTTGAACCTTACTGTTTTATTGGTGTAAACGCCACCATTAGAGACGGTGTAACCTTAGCAGAAGGCACTTTGATTGCGATGGGAACAAATTTTACTGGTAAAAAATCTGACGAATGGAGTATTTATAAAGGCAATCCCGCAGAAAAAGCAAAAGTTTCGAGTAAAGATATTAATTTGTAAAATATGAATAATTACGAGCAAAATTTTATTTGCCCTAAAACTAAGACAAAACTTGTTTTGTCGGAAGATGGCAAAACATTTCACAATACCTCTTCTGATGAACCAATCAGTTATGAAATTGATGATATTCTTGATTTAACCTATCCAAAAGAACTTTTTGAGCAAGATAGAAAAGAAAGAGTTGCCTACGATGATGCTTTTCAGCGTTATGACCGAGGCGTTACTTGGGTTTTTGAATCCTTGAATTCTGATGAACAAGTAAATCGCCAAAAAATGTGTGATTTATTGCACCTGAAACCTGGCATGAAAGTCTTAGAAGTTGGAGCAGGAACGGGTAAAGATTCTGAATTAATAATCAAAGCCATTGCCCCGAATGGAGAAGCTTATCTTTCAGATTTATCCCCTAAAATGTTGCAATTGGCAAAGCAACGTCTTAATCCAGAAGGTGTTACGGTTAATTATTTCATTGCAAACGGCACCTATTTACCATTTGAGGACAATACTTTCGATGCCGTTTTTCATTTCGGAGGAATCAATACTTTTGCGGAAAGAAAAGAAGCTTTTGAAGAATTTAGTCGGGTGGCAAAAGTGGGTGCAAGAATTGTGGTGGGTGACGAAAGCGTTCCTGCTTGGTTACGAAATGAGCCTACCTATAAAACGTTGATGAAAGCAAACCCAATGTTTGCCGATGAAGTACCTTTGCAAGACTTACCGAAAAATATTGAAAATTTTGAATTACACTGGATTTTCGGTTTTGGATATTACGTAATGGGATATACTAAATCAGCAATTCATCCAGAAGTGAATATTAATTTGCAAATTCCAGGAAAAGATTTTGAGGATAATTGGAGATTGAGAGCAGAGAAGAAATAGTTGATAAACAGCTCTCTAACCCCCGAAGGCGAATTTAAACTAACTTAATTTCCCCTTCGGGGGTTAGGAGGCTATTAAAAAATATGTGGATTAAAAAAGGAGTAATATATAAACCAGACGGAACATTAGCACACAGCCTTTCGCACGCACAAGTACCGTTTGCCTACAAGCATAAAGATTTTCTGAGAGTCTATTTTTCTTCAAGAGACGCTCATGGACAGTCTCTTCCAACATTTATTGATGTTGATTATACTGACCCAACCAAGATTCTATATATCCACGATAAGCCAGTTTTGGAATTAGGTGGACCAGGGGAATACGATGAAACGGGTGCAATGCCCGCATGGTTTGTGGATATGCCTAATGGTGATATTTGGTTATATTACACAGGTTGGAACAGAACGCATAATTCATATAGACTCTCAATGGGTTTGTCATTAAGTTCAGACGGTGGTTTGACATTCAAAAAAATGTTCAAAGGTCCAATTATGGATAGATCAATTCAAAATCCGATTTGGGCGGCTCAACCTTCTGTAATGTTCGACAACGGCGTTTGGAGAATGTGGTATATTTCAGGACAAAAATGCGAATATATTCACGGCTATCCAGAACCATTTTACGATTGTCGTTATGCAGAATCAAAAGATGGGATTAATTGGACTCCAACGGGCGATGTAGCTTTACCATTTGATGATTTTTTAAATGCAGTGGGTCGTCCGAGCGTTTTTAAAGATGGGGATATTTACAAAATGTATTATTCCTATCGTAACGCTCTTGATTATCGTACAAATCGTGACCAAAGTTACAGAATGGGTTATGCAGAATCAAAGGATGGCATTGCTTGGGAGCGAAAAGATGATTTAGTGGGCATTGCAAAATCAGAAAATAAAGGCGATTTTGACTATGAAATGATAAATTATGCTCATTATTATGAACACAATGGGGATAAATTTTTGTTACATAATGGAAATGGATTTGGTGCTTCTGGGTTTGCTTATGCTAAATGGCAAGATTAGTCAATTAAATTACTGATAAATATCATTTAACCCAGATTCTCAATTGGCTACTTTTGCCAATAATTAATCATCAATAAATAAAAAGGTTATGTTATATTCAAAAGAACAATTTAATAAAGATGGATATTTGATTCTTAAAAACTTTTTTGAGAAAGAAGTTTTGAGAGAAATATATGCTGATGCACGCCAATTATTTGCTGTTCAAATCAAAAGAATTTTAGGTAAAACTGTTGATATCAATAATCGAGATGAATTTGAACAAGCAATGTTTGAATTCTTTGAAAAAGATTTTACTGCGTTTGTCAATACAGGCAAACAAACACAACATTTAATTTCAATGCACCGTCTGGGAACTGATGAGAAGATTTTAAGCCTTTTGCAAGAATTGGGCTATGAATTTCCAACGATTGCGGTTCGTCCTGCCATGCAATTTAATAGCAAATATTTGTCGAAAGGAGGTAGCCACTGGAAATTAGGTGCACATCAAGACTGGAGAACGGGTCAAGGTTCTTTGGATAGTGTTGTACTTTGGTTTCCGTTGGTAGATTGTGGCGAGGATTTAGGTTCATTACAAATTTTTCCAGCAAGCCATACCAACGGATTAATGAAAGCCGACACTTCTGGTTATTTAGGAAGTATTCAAGAAGAAATAGCTGACGAAAAATACGTTCAGACAGAATTTGAAGAAGGTGATTTGTTGATTTTTTCAGCCTTTTTGATTCATCGTTCTGGAAATAATGTCACCCAAAACATTCGTTGGTCAATTCAATTGCGGTATAATAATATCGCAGAACCAACTTTTCAAGAAAGAGGTTTCCCAATGCCTTACATTTACAAACCAGAAGAAAATTTGGTTACTCCAGATTTTCCATTGAAGGAGCAATTAGAACACGTCTTTGCTTAAATGTAAAAAATCCTGTGAGAAAAACTTACAGGATTTTTTATTTGTTAGTGTAAATTCCTTAAAAAACGACCACACACTCATTTAAGCCTATAAAATGCTTCAAAAACTTTCTATTTCGTATCTTTATGAAGTGGAATGCTTTTTGTACTTCACAATATGAAATTTATAAAACATCACTAAATCAATCAATGAAATACTTATTGTTTTTTGCAATTCAACTATTATTTTGGTCTTGCAAAGGAGACTTAGATTTAATTGTCCCCGAACAAGCTGCTGGTATAAACAGTCCTGGCGAAATTCCTTTAATTTATGAAGAAAAAATTGATGTTTCGTATGGAAGAAATGTCCTTCAAAATTATGATTTATACTTACCTTCAACTCGAAATAACAGAAATCCAGTTATCGTTTTACTTCATCCAGGGGCATGGCGAATTGGCGACAAAGGTGCTATAAATTCAATTGTGAAAAGATTTATTGACAAAAGAGTTAATTGTGCAATTGTAAATGCTAATTATCGTCTGACTTCTTCTATTGGGGTTACATACAATGAACAAATTCAGGATATAAATACATTATTAAATAAATTGAAAAATGAATCAAATATATTAAATATTTCAAGTAACTTCCTTTTAGTCGGAATCAGTGCGGGAGGTCATTTAGCGATGTTATACGCAAATAGTCCGTTAGGAGATAAATTGGCGGTTGGAGTGGCTGGAATAGTCCCACCCGTAAATTTGACATCACCTACGATGTATAACGGCTCAATTAAAGCTGATGTACAAAAACTTATTGGAAAACCCTTTTCAACCAACTCTGAAGAATATTTTAAAGCAAGTCCTATTTTTCAATTTACTCAAGGAAGTCCACCAATGATTGTTTTTTTTGGGGGTAAAGATGAAACTGTTCCAATTGATCAAGCAGAAATTTGCAACAAAATGTTTACCGTTAGCAGAATGAATAATGAATATAATTTTTACCCTACTCAAACTCATGAGTGGAATTTATGGGACGAAACTATTAATAAAATCATTAATTTTGCATCTAAAAATTTATAATTTCATTACTTGAAAATGTTAAAAGTTAGTGTAATTGTCCATACTTATAACCACGAAAATTTTATTCGTCAGACCCTCGACAGTATTTTATTTCAGCAAGTAAATTTTGACTTTGAAGTAATAGTGGGTGACGATGCGTCTCCTGATTCCACGCCAAAAATCATTCAAGAGTATCAACAAAAATTTCCTAAAATCATTAAACCTTTATTACATGCTAAAAACTTAGGTGGTTATGGAAAAGGTAATACATTAGCAACGTTGGCAGTTTGTCAGGGTCAATATATTGCGGCTATGGACGGAGACGATTATTGGACAAACCCATTAAAACTTCAAAAACAAGTAGATTTCTTAGACAGCCACCCTGATTTTGTTGCCTGTTTTCATAACGCTCTCATACATTTTGAAGATGGTTCTTATCCAGATATGTACGTAAATGATGATACACAAAGAGAAGTAACCACGATTGAGGATTTGGTGGGCGAGGATGAAATTTGGTACATGGCAACCTCCGCTGTGATGTTCAGAAATTGGATAATTAATGAATACCCACAATGGTTTCATGATTCAAAAAGTGGAGATATACCAAGATATATTTTGTTGGGGAAACACGGTAAGTTCTTCTATATCAACGAAGTAATGTCGGTTTATAGAAAGAATGGAGGAGGCATGAGTTTCACTGACGGAAAGCAAGATGCCGATTTTTTGTTTAATAGAATCGGAATGTACAGAGGAATTGACCAAGAATTAGGTTACAGATTTCATCAAAAAATTAATAAAAATATAGCTCGGTACTATTTAATGTTGTCGAACTCAATTCAATATGGAGATAACTTTTTTAAAAGTCGTTATTTTGCTTTAAAATCATTAAAATTATCAAGTCCGAATACAAATGATCATGTTAAAAATGTACTTCAAAAATATGTTGTTCCTCATAGTGTCATGAAAATTTATGCAAATGTTAAAGGAGTTTTAGAAAAAGCATCATCAAAACAAAAGCCTTCCTAAGTCAATTAGAAAGGCTTTTGTCTTATTGATAACTGTTTACTGATAACTGTATTAAGTCTTTTGTTTCTTCTTCTTCGCCGCAGGGAAAAGCACATTATTCAAAATCAAACGATATCCAGGGGAATTTGGATGGAGATTCAAATCTGTTGGTTCTTCATTAACAAAATGCCTATAATCCTCAGGGTCGTGACCCGCATAAAAACTAAAAAAGCCTTTCAAATAGGTACCAAAAATATAACGGGCTTCATTCAAAGAACGATTTTCTCCTAAAATAGTTACCTCTGGTTTTAAAACAGATTTCTTGTAAGAAGTAGTCTGTCCCATAAATCCATGTATCGTTGTTTCATGATTTTGGGTTAACATTGTCGGAATGGGATCATATTTTGCTGAAAACTGAAACAGACTAAAATAATCATTTTCTTCGGTCACAGGTCTTGATTCATTTGGATACGCCTCAATACTCGAAAACTCTATCACTTGAGGGTGATATACTAAATTAAAATTCTGAAAGGCAAAACATTTTGTAAAATCTAATTTAGAATCCGCTTGATTATCATACCCATCTCCATCATAATAAGCATCCACAATATCGTGTCCCTCAGCCGCTAAGGCAATATCATACGTATCGGTTGCCGTACACATAGCAAACATATAACCCCCACCAGCAACAAACTCTTGAATTTTTTTGGCAACTGCCAATTTCAATTGAGAAACTTTGCTAAAACCAAATTTAGTCGCATTTCTTTTATCTTCTCTCAATTGAGCCTGGTACCAAGGCTGTCCACTCTGATTTGCAAATTTTCCCATCTGACCCGTAAAATCTTCATGATGCAAGTGCAACCAATCATATTCAGGCAATTTTGTGTTCATAACTTCATCGTCAAAAATTAAATCATAAGGAATCTCTGCATAGGTCATTGCCAACGTTACAGCATCATCCCATGGTTGAGCCGTTTTAGGGGAATATACCGCAACTCTCGGAGGTTTTTGTAACTTCACTACATCCATATTTGCATCTGGACTCGTAACTTCCGCTCGAATTTGAGCTGCTTCTCCTTCTGAAATTACATTGTAACTTACACCCCGAATCGTTAATTCATTTTCAAATTTTTGAGCTTGTGGAAACATAAAAGCTCCTCCTCGATAATTCAAAAGCCATTCAACTTCAGTATCATGCGTTTTCAAAACCCAATAAGCGATGCCGTAAGATTTAAGGTGATTTTTTTGAGTATCATCCATCGGAATCAAAATTTGCGAAGCCCACAAACGTCCAGAAATCATCAAAATTATGATAAACGGAAATATTAACCTTTTCATTGGAGTATTTTTTTTCATTATCTCAACTAAATTTGTTCATGAATTTTATTACAAATAATTTTCAAAAAATTGATTTTAATATGTGTTAAAACGTAATAATTACAAATATAGTGCTAAATATTTGACGAGATAAATTAATAATTACTCCAAATACTTTTTACTGAAAATCGAAATTTAGAATATGAATATTTTAGAAAATATCCGAGAGGCTTTACGTTCCATTAAAGGAAATTTACTGAGAACAATTTTGACTTCGTTAATAATTGCTATTGGTGTAACATCTTTGGTGGGCTGTTTGACAATCATTGATGGAATCCAAAGTTCCGTAAATACAAGTTTTGCTGGACTTGGTGCCAATGCCTTTGATGTTCGGAACAGAGATATATATAAAATGCGTAAAGGTGGTGAACAAGAAAAACGATATGCCCCGATAGATTATCGTGAAGCCAGATTATATAAAGAAAAGTTTGGGCATTCAGCCGTAATAGGATTAAAAATTAATGTCACATTCAATGCAGAAGTAAAATATGAATCTAAACAAACCAATCCAAATACCAGAATTATGGGAACAGATGAAAATTATTTAGATATAAAAGCCTTTAAATTAGGAGAAGGTAGGGTTTTTTCAAGTAGTGACCTCGAACATGGAACGAACGTTTGCATTCTTGGCGTAGATGTGGTTAATCAACTATTCGAGAAAACGATTAATCCAATGGATAAAGAAATTACTATTTTAGGTCAAAAAATGAAGGTAATCGGAATTTTAGAGAAGAAAGGAAGTATGATGGGTGGAGGTGATGACAGAGTAATTTTTGTACCCTTAGAAACTGGCAGAAAGATGGCGGTTGGAAGAAGTTTAACTTTCGATATAGTCACATCAGTACCAAATATTAAAGATTTAGAAAATACTATCGAAGAAGCCCGTGGTGTTATGCGAACCGTCCGACAAGATATTATCGGAATGCCTGATTCCTTCTCAATTGAGCGTTCCGATTCAATTGCTCAACAGTTAGGGAATATTACTGATACATTAAGAGTAGCAGGATTTGGAATCGGTTTTATCACATTGCTTGGAGCTGCAATTGCACTCATGAATATAATGTTGGTTTCTGTAACCGAAAGAACCCAAGAAATTGGTATTCGTAAATCTTTGGGAGCAACACCCTATCTTATTCGTTTACAATTTTTGATGGAAGCTATTGTAATATGTCTTTTAGGAGGCATTGGGGGAATTATTTTTGCAATTGTAATCGGTAATGTTTTTGCTCAATTATTAATGGGAAGTTCCGCCAGTTTTATTATTCCATGGGTTTGGATGACTCTGGGAATAACAGTCTGTGTCGCCGTGGGCTTATTTTCAGGAATTTATCCAGCATATAAAGCCTCTAAACTTGATCCAATAGAATCATTAAGATATGAATAAAAACTATTTAAGATAGAACTCCCTTAGTTTCAGAAACTTAGCATTTATCATTCACAAAACTTCATATTTTTTAAAACATGAGGTTGTGAAGTCCAATTCTATGTTTTATCTTTGTGAAAGCAGACAGCCAAATTGATGCCCGGATGGCGGAATTGGTAGACGCGCTGGTCTCAAACACCAGTGTCTTCATTGGCATGCCGGTTCGACTCCGGCTCCGGGTACTTTGTAAAGTCCTAATTACTTAATTATCAAGTAGTTGGGACTTTTTATTTAGCCTATGGTTACGCATTTTGTTACGCAATTCGATATGTAGTAATGGAATAATCTATTGATAGACATAAAAAAAGAGGTCTGTAAAACCTCCTCTTTCTTATTTGTAATTAACTGCCTTGATTAATTTCAGATTATTCAACTCTTCAATAACCCTAATATTCTCAACGGGTATTTTTCCCCTGTTTATCCAGTTGGTTATAACTGCCACATTTTCAATATTGAATTTCTCACAATACTTTACAGGTGTGAGCCATTCAGTAAAAGAGTATTCAATCCCTTTGATTTTCAAAAGGTCTTCACCATTGGCGAGTAACTCTTCACCATTGGCGAGTAAGTCCTCTAAATACGTTTGTTCTGCTACTGCTACCATGATTTTATTTTTTATCGTTGTCAGATTCTAAGAGTATGAGAATGTCAGTTAATCGGTTTATTTGGTCGAGAACTTTATCAATTTATGCGAATTACGGGTTAAAACTCAATCAAAAGTAGGACAGCGGCAACCAATTTAGCGTAAATATGCACGAATAGTTCATTTTCAGACCTAACTTTTGAGGCAATATGAATATTTGTTTTTTGTTGAATCCAATTATAGA
>JANXML010000252.1 GCA_025354645.1 Arcicella sp.
TCTATAATTGGATTCAACAAAAAACAAATATTCACATTGCCTCAAAAGTCAGGTCTGAAAATGGACTATTCGTCCATATTTACGCTAAATTGGTTGCGGCTGTCCTACTTTTACTTGATTTTTAACCCGTAATTCGCATAACTTGTTTATGAAAACTACTTTTCGGGAAAGGACGAAAGCTGGGGTTGGAGTTTAGGTTATGCGAAACATGACACAAATACACTACACGACATTAGAAGCATTTCAAAAGGTGTTGTTGCTGCCTGTATAGACATTGCCATTCAACAGAAAAAAATCAACAGTATTGACGACCCCATATTTAATTACTTGCCAGACTATATTCAATACAAGACAACACAAAATGAAAAAATAACTATCAGGCACTTGCTTACAATGAGTTCAGGTATCAAGTGGGAAGAAAATAGTATCCCACACGGAACTTCTGCAAATAATGAAACGCAGATGGAAAGAAGCAAAGACCCAATAAAGTATGTTTTAAGTCAATCAATGGACACATTGCCAGGAACTGTTTGGAATTATAATAGTGGTGGCGTGCAAATATTGGCAGCGATAATTAAAAATTCAACAGGACTAACGGTTGATAATTTTGCAGACAATTTTCTTTTTAAACCTTTAGGCATTAAAGACTATGAGTGGATAAGAATGCAGAGTGACTTTTCTTCTTTTATGGAACACTATTTAGGAAAGAAGAACAAAAGTAAATTTCCTGCTGCTGCATCAGGGCTTCGCCTTACTTCAAGGGATTTACTAAAATTGGGGTTACTCTACCTAAACAATGGCAGATGGAACGATAAACAAATTATAACTGAAAATTTTGCTACCGAAACCTTTAAGTCGCTAATTGGCAGAGATATAAATATCCCTACAAAAGGTTACAGTTATTTATTTTGGACACAGGTTGATACCGTAAACAAAAAATATTATCCATTACTAATAGCTCGTGGAAATGGTGAACAAAGAATTTTTATAAACAAGGAAGCTAATTTAGTGGTAGTTATAACAGCAGGAAACTATAACAAAAGCAACATCCTCAACAATGGAGAAATGGCAATGGATAAATACATCTTGCCATCATTGCGTTGACGACTTGCCTACCGCTAACATTGGTATTGCTGGTTCTGGTCGTAGGTTTAGCGAAGCGTTCCTACGACCTATAACTTCGTGGAGCGTCCGCTCGTTGCTATTTCCTTGGTCGATAGAACCACTCCGTCCCATGGCACGGTGTCCCCACCTGACATCATGCGAAAGCAAAATCCTGAACTGTAATATTCCTAATTAATTGATAATCAGATATTTGTATTGCTTACGCACGATGTCTGGTGAGGACACCAGCCATGGAACAGAACAAAATCGCCTTAGTTGGTATTCCTCCCCTGACAAATGGAGTCCGATTGTCAGGGAAAACACTGATAACAACGTAAGCGTTTATAATCCGTTAAAAAAAATATAAATGTAAAAAGTCCCTCAAAATTGATTTGAGGGACTTTTTACATTAAATCCGTAACGAATGCCATGACCAGACAAGGACATTATATCAATGCAATATGTGAATTCTGTAATCCTTTCCCAAAATTCTGTAACACTTTTTGAAATTTTATCCTGCAATTTTGTTAAGTCCAATATAGGTTAATAAAAAAATCACATCAAAACTCTAATGTTGGAGGCAAGAATTAACTATTAACATTTCGTAGTAGTTTTATTTTAGGTCTGAACTGTTGAAGATTACGCTAAACAAACAAATTATTAAGTAAATTAAAACAGAAAAATCATTGAATTGACCGATAACTTTATTTGAAAATTAAATTAATATTTTAAAAAGTAATTTATGAAAAATCAGGAACAACCTCGACGTAATTTTATTAAAAAAACTTTATTAAGTACTATTGCTGTTGGAACAGGAATTTCAATTCTAACGCCAAATATGCAATCGTACGCTACTTTTAGTGATGATAAGGTAGATGACTCAAATGCCAAAACCGAAAAGGAATTTCGAATGGGTGTGATTGGACCTGCTGAATTGTCATTGGCAACGAGCAAGATAGCCACACAAAAAGCATCACAAAAAAACGCTAAGGAATTTGCAGGCTTTGAATTAACTGAAGCAATTGCCGTTACTGCTGTTCTCAAAGATTTAGGAACACCCGTTCCGCCAATGGACGCAAAAGCGAAAGCTACTTTAGAAAAAATTAAAAACACACCCTCAGGAAACGAATTTGATAAAGTTTACATTACCGCACAGCTCGAAAATCATGAGTTTTTACGTGATTTGGCACAGAATTATCTTATCAATTCGAAAGATAAAACTACCCCAGCCGAAAGTCAAGGTAGGCATTTGGCAACACTTGCATTAGCTACTTTTAAAGAACATGTTGCGATTACGAAACGTATTTTAGGTGAGTTGAACGGTTAGTAGTTTGTTTCCTCTGCTGATGTCGGTGAAGACACTGACAATAACGTATGGAGTTCGATAATTAGTGAAGATACTGACAACAACATAAAGCATTTGTTATTGAAAATACCAACGTATCAATCTCAATTAGCTTGCCAAGATTAATCTCAAAAATGCCCCTAAATTCAAATTTAAGGGCATTTTTAGTTTTTAACAAATTTAGTATAATTTTTATGGAGTACATTCAATACAACAAAACAGAATAGCCATTTTCATCTTTATTGGTATTTTCACCAACGAGTTTCTTCTTTGGTCGGTTAAAAATCGTCGTCCCGAGTCTGTGACTATTGATCAGTTATTGTGCGTAAGCAACCTAATTATCTAATCATAAATAGTTTATGAGTAAAATGTGTTTCGGATTTTATAGGTGTTTTCAACTGAATCTGTAGCATAAGTTGTTGGTGAAAACATAAACAACGGAGAGAATTCAGCCACAATTACTTGTTATTCAAAACTTTGACTTCACAAATTATTAAAATCAAAATTAATTTTCCTTGTATTCAGAAGGTTTTCCAATTACAAAATTCAATGCCAATGATAAGTTTAAAATTTTGGGTTATGTCAATAATTATCTATATTTAAAACATAATGATGTGAAAGGTCGTGTATTAAAAGTATAAAATTAAACTGCTTGAAAATACAAATAAAATAAACTAAAATAATTGATGACAAAAAAGCGAATTTTTTTTACGGGAGGAACAGGCAAAGCGGGGAAGTATGCCATCAAATATCTTCTTGAACAAGGTCACAGCGTAATGAACGTTGATTTAAAGCCGTTGGATTATCCTGGAGTTGATAATTTAATTGCTGATATTACTGACTCTGGACAGATTTTTAATGCTATGACTTCTTATGCTGGCTTGGATGAATTAGAATCAGGAGAGGGAGTTCCAAAATTTGATGCAGTAGTACATTTTGCAGCTATACCGAGAATTTTGATTAAAACTGATAACGAAACTTTCCGAGTAAATACGATTGGGACTTACAACATTATCGAAGCAGCAGTTAAACTCGGCATAAAAAAAATTATTATTGCTTCATCAGAAACAACTTATGGAATTTGTTTTTCAGATGGCAAAACCGATCCAAAAGTGTTGCCCCTTGAAGAAGATTACGATGTTGACCCAATGGATAGTTATGGATTATCAAAGGTAGTGAATGAAAAAACGGCACGGAGTTTTCAGCGACGATCTGGGTTTGATATTTATGCCCTTCGTATTGGAAATGTGATTGAACCTCATGAATATGCCGAACTTTTCCCTCATTATTTTAAACATCCCGAAGTTCGACGTAGAAATGCTTTTTGCTATATTGATGCACGTGATTTAGGTCAAATTGTGGATTTATGTTTGAAAAAAGATGGGCTTGGATTTCAGATTTTCAATGCAGGTAATGACCAAAACGGTGCTAATATCTCGACAAAAGAATTAGCGGAAAAATTTTTTCCAAATGTGCCATTAAGTAGAGAAATGGGTGAGAATGAAGCCTTGTTTTCAAATCGTAAAATTCGTGAAGTCTTGGGATTCAAGGAGCAACATAATTGGCAAAAATATATAAATTATTAAATTTGAAATTATCAAAATAAATTCACAAATTCAAAATTGATAGAATCTGGAGTAAGTACCCCTCACAGGAGACTAAAACAAAAGAAATTGTAGATATTTAGGTACTAATTGCCCAAAACTATGAAAGTTTTATCAATTATCAAGCGTATTGTGTTTCTGGCAGACTTAAACAATCGTTAGATATTTTAGTAGTCACAAAAATGACATTAAATCTAAATTTGATGACATTTTTTATCTTTAATACACTGTTTAATAAATATTCTGGTATTTTTCAGAATAGGATTATGGAAGATTAACAGGACTAACAGGATTGAAATTTAAAATCCTGTTAGTCCTGTTAATCCAATAAATCCCATTCTAATTTTTATGTAAGAAAACTAATTAAACAGTGTATTTAATTCAACTTCAATAAATTAATTGCCATGAAAAAAATTAACATAATTATAGTGATAATTTCTGTAATATTTTCCCTACAAAGTTTCAAAGAAAGTGAAACCAAAATTTTTAATGGAACGAATTTCTTGGGTTGGGAAGGAGATACAGCTAAAACTTGGAAAATTGAAAATAATGTACTTTGGGGAGGCTCTTTGATAGAGGATGTACCACTCAATAATTTCCTTTGCACGAAAAAATCTTATAATGATTTCGTTCTTAGATTGAAATTTAAATTAGAAAACAAAGGCGGTTTTTGCAATGCTGGTGTACAATTCAGAAGTCAACGTATGACAAATCCTGCAAACGAAATGATTGGATACCAAGCAGATTTGGGTCCAGATTATTGGGGAGCATTATATGATGAATCACGAAGAAATATAGTATTATTGGCTCCAGACTCTAACTTAATTAAGAAAATTTTGAGGGTAAATGAATGGAATGATTATGAAATAATGGCAGTAAAAAATAGAATTCAAATTAAAATTAATGGCACAAAAACAGTTGATTATTTAGAAACAGATTCAAACATACCTCAAAATGGATTCATTGGGCTTCAAGTGCATGGTGGAGGAAAAACAAGAGCTGGATACAAAGATATTTTTATCCAAGAAATAAAAAATGAAATTTGTAGGATAAAGGATAGGCTTTGTAAAGAAATGGAAAATAGGGAAAGAGATCGATGACACTTGAAAACCAATGGAAGTTATTGCCAAAACATGGAGGTAGAAGGCAAGCAAATGGAAATTATTACTCATAATATGGAAGTTATTTCAAAAGAAATAATCAAAATTTTACTCCATGAATTGAAGAAAAATAAGAGGAATATTGAATGAAGATTAATAATATTATTTAATAATTACCCAAAGTCTTCAGATTTGAATCTGAAGGCTTTTTTGTTAATAAACGTTAAATAACCCTTTTTTTCGTTAACATTTGTTAAGGTGGTACAGTATTTTAAACCTAAAAATTTATTATTTCGTATTTGATAATAACAGAGTAAAACTTTCCATTCAAAAGGTTTGATAAGGAAATTCATTTTAACCGAATAAGATTATGAAAAAGATAATAATGATTATTTCAGCATCCTGGTTGATGCTCGCTTGTAATGATAATTCCAGAAAGGAAATTCAACAAGCCAAAGCGATGGCGATTGATTCAATGAAAATGGAATCAAAAATTAAAGATGCTAAACAAGAAGTTATTGATTCAATGAAATTGGAAGCACAGATTCAAATTGCAAAACAATTTACTCGTGATTCTTTAAATGACGCAAAAAAAACAAAAGTATTTGCATCAAAAAAACATTATAATTCTGATGCAGAAAGCTATGTTTCAAGAAATCCAAATAATGAAGTTTTCACAACGCCTGTGCCATCTGAAGCACCCATTTATAAACCCGTAAAAAAGAAACGTAGAATCAGTCGCCCAGTTGAAGGAGCTTTGATTGGTGCTGGTGTTGGAGCCGTTTCAGGAGCAATTTTGAATAAGAATAATCGTGGTAAAGGTGCTATAATTGGTGGAGTAATTGGAGCAGGAGTTGGTGCTGGAACTGGAGTGTTGATTGACAAAAAAGAAAAGAAAAAGGAAAATTATTAATTTTTCAATTAATTTCTCATACAAAAACCGTTCAAAATTTGATCGATTTTTGTATGAGCGATTATTTGAAATTATATATTTCCAAGTGGAAAACTCAAACCAACCGTTAAGCAGAAACCACGATTTGTAATATTTGTGTTTGGAGATTGAGTAGCATCCGTTAAGCCGATTCCGTAACGTGCATCAACGTTAATCCACATTTGATTTTGCAAAGCATAATTAAATCCGCCTCCCAATGTGACACCCAATTCAGTGCTTTTATAAAATAAATTATTAGGATTCAAATCGTTACCATCCTTATTTTTTGCATTCAATAAAAAATTTGCATGTGGACCTGCAAAAAGTTTTGGACGAAATGATCCTGGCTTATTTTCACCCGAAAAATAATAGGTAAACAACACTGGAACTTGTAAATAATTCAGGTTAATTTCTTCTGCGGGAGCGTCCAATTTTGCACCCATTTGATTATATAAAAACTGTACACCAACGCCAAACCAATTCTTGCTACTGTAATTGAAGAAACCACCAGCTAATAAACCAGTTTTCGATGTCGTATTTGGTTTTCCAGAGAAAGAAGTTACATTAAGTCCGACCATTGGACCAAAAGATAAGTTTTGGGCAGTACTTAAATGACCAGCCAAAAGAAGAAATACGATGAATTTTAAAGCATTTTTTTTCATGATGTGTATTTTGTGATTTTGTTAGTTCGTGTAATCACGATTCTAATCGCTAAAATATCGTTCCAACACGCAGAAATGAACTAATTGTTAAAATTTAATATCGTCACCCTTCTTATTTTTTATTCAACTTATTGGTTATCAGTAAATATTTCTCATCAACTAAAATATAGATAGTATATGTCACTTGATTAAGTTTTCCCCAAATTTCCCCAATGTTTTATAATTTTTATAAAAGTTAATTAAGAATTTAATAACCAACCTGTGATACTAAAACGGTCTAAAAGTGCTTCTGTGACTTCATGGTCTAATTTATCACTTTCAAAACAAACCATTCTTCCAGCCAGCGGAATTACTGTAATAGCTTCTTCGATTCCTTTTTTATTGGTGTATATGATTAAATTACCTCCATTTTCTTGAATCCAGTCAAAATTTAAGTAGTAAATTACTGACAAAATTCTTCCTTTCTTGTTTTGAAAAGTATCTCGGTGACGGCGATAGAATTTTCCTTTTGCATATTTTGCATAATGAATTTCTGAATCTACAATACCTAAAAAACAGGTTTTATTCAAATATTTTATAAATTCAAAATTTATATTTAATAAAATTCTTTCCGCACATTCGTTAGAATCATTGTTGAGCCATAAAATTTCATCGCCCCGAATTTCTGCATTTTTTTGTAATTCTGAGGTTTTCCCTACCCCTCCTTCTTTAAATTTTCCTTGTTGATATCTTACAGAAAAAGTTTCCATTAGATTTTCAACTTCCTCTTTATTTAGAAAATTATCACAAACTCCATAACCATTTTCTAAAATTCCTTCAATCAATAGTTCAAATTTTTGTTCTTGTTCAGACATTATATTAATAAAAAACCCTTGTTTGTCTTGCAGACAAATACAAGGGTTTTAGGGACTTTATTAAAGATAGATATTAAATAATGAAGAACCTACTTTAATCGTGCAACCATAATTCCAGTTTGAATTTTGTTTTTCGCTAAATATTCTGCCAAAGGTTTATCAGTTACCATTACCCGTTTGAAATCAGAGGATGCGTGGAGTAAATAAACCCTTTTGTCTTGTAAGCGAATGGCAAATCCTTCGTGTGTTACATCCAATCCATCAATGTTGGTTGTTATGCCAATTATATCACCATTTAAGAATTGGTTTTCAATTGATTTAACTTTTGATTTTGGGATAAAAGTATATGATTGCTCGTTAATTTTTTCTTCAACTTTTACTATTTTTCCAAGAAGTTCCATATCCTTTTGGAAGGGATATTTATTCCAATTTGTACTCATAAAATGAATGTTTTTTTTCCATTCGATTCCACCCATTTGAGGAGTAATATTTTCTAATAAACCATCTTCTTGATGTGTATAGAGCCAATCTGAAAAATAGTTTATTCGAGATTCAAAGCCTTTTATTTTTCCATTTTTATAATATCGAAGTCGTTGCAAATACTTCTTAAATTTGTCAAAAGAAATATCATCTTTCCGATACGTCAGTCCCATCGCAATACAAGTTTCCACAAATGTCGAGCAATCAAATTCACGGAGATTTATTACTAATTTCTCAGTCTGATTTCCTTCTAAGGTATGGGCTTTATAAGGACGATTCAGAAAACTTTTAGCTATATTCAAAGTAAAATCATCCAAAGCAACTCCTTTGGCATTCTGGACTTTACGATTATATATTTCTTCATCCGATTCTTGTTGGTAAGATTTTGAATTTAGAGAAAAACTAATAGAAATAAGGATTATTAAAAAACAAAAAGCCTTGCAAGTCAATAGATTACTTGCAAGGCTTTTTTTATTAGGATTAATTTTATTCATTATCTTGAACACGTAAGGTTAAAAGTCCACCGATGATTTGTGATGCACCGCCCATAGTAACGATATGGATAGGTTCTAAGTGTGCAAAATTCATAAATTTTGATAAACCTAAACTTGCAATTATTTGTGGGATTACAATAAAAAAGTTAAAAACTCCCATATAATACCCCATTTTTTTAGCTGGTAAACTTCCCGAAAGCATTGCATAAGGCATGGCTAAAATACTTGACCAAGCAAACCCAATTCCTACAAAACAAGGAATCAAAGCCATTTTCGAGCTAACAAACATAATTGAAATCAAGCCTAAACCTCCTGCAAATAAACAAACTAAATGAGTAATTTTACGGCTTAATTTAGCCGCAATTGTCGGTAAAAACAAGGCAAAAATCATCGAAACTCCATTATAAACTAAAAAACAAATGCCCACAAAATTGGCTCCTTCATTGTAAACAGTTGAGGTTGTATCGCTTGAACCGAAAATATTTTTAGTAATTGCATTCGTCGTAAAAATCCACATACAAAACAATCCAAACCATGAAAAAAACTGAACCCACGCTAATTGTTTCATCACAGTTGGCATTTTGAATAATCCAGATATGGTTTCGTTTACTCCGTGCATGAAGTTCATTTCACTTTTTTCTTTTGCAAACAATTCCATGTCC
>JANXML010000285.1 GCA_025354645.1 Arcicella sp.
CAAATGTTTGATTTGGCATTCATTACGTCCAAAACTTCCATCGGAAAACCCGCTGGGTAGGCGTACTGCAAGCGAATCCAATCTAAACCTTCAATGTCAGAAAAATGCTCTAATAATTCCGAAAGATTACGCTTTTTGTAAATGTCTAAACCGTAATAAGTCAAATCTTGGGCAATTAAAATAAGCTCTTTCGTTCCTCTTCTCACCAACGATTTTGCCTCAATTACCAAGTCTTCAATGGTTCTGGAAACGTGTCCGCCCCGCATCAACGGAATAGCACAAAATGAACAAGGACGATCGCAACCTTCAGCAATTTTTAAGTAGGCATAGTGCGTTGGCGTGGTCAAAAGTCGTTCACCGATGAGTTCGTGTTTGTAGTCAGCCTTTAAGGTTTTCAGTAATCTTGGTAACTCATTGGTTCCAAAAAAAGCATCTACCAAAGGAATTTCAGCTTCTAATTCGTCTTTATAACGGTGTGATAGACAACCTGTTACGTATAATTTATCAATTACGCCCGCCTCTTTTGCATCCACATATCGAAGGATTGTATCAATGGATTCTTGTTTGGCATTATCAATGAATCCGCAAGTGTTGACGATAACAATATTTGAATCGTCCTTCTTTGATTCGTGGCTAACGTTCATACCGTTTCCTTTCAGTTGGGTATAAATTACCTCCGAATCCACCAAATTTTTGCTACAACCAAGCGTAACGATATTTACTTTATTTTTTAACTGTGTTTTAGTTTTCATTTTAAAAGCGGTGAGCTTTGAGAAATGAGAATTGAGCAAATTAGGCTCATTTTCTCTTAAAATTTGAATACAAAGTTACGACAGGAACATCAAACTATTTTGAAATGTTTTAACTTGCATAACATTCATGGCATGACTCAAAGTCATGCCATGAATTCATAATTTTACATTAAATACCATGGATTTCAACTTCAAACAATATCATACTCGTTCAATCAACGCTGCCTCAAACGAAGAACGAGCCATTATCAATCAAGAATTAAAGGATTTTTATGCTTCTTTGAACAAGGAAGAGCAACATGAATTTAATCTGCAATTACAGACCTTTTTGGCTCGTGAAGTCGGACGATTAAAGACTGATTACGAGGCAATTAAGGGAGGAATGGAATAGGAAAAATAAGTTATATTTGTAAGGCAAAATTTACTAATTAAAAAGCAAAATTTATCATTCATAATTCAACATTAATTCATGCTCTCTTCCTCTGAAAAAAATCGTTACCAAAAACATTTGCTTCTCCCCCAAATCGGGTTAGAGGGACAACTGAAACTGAAAAATGCGAAGGTTTTAGTGGTCGGAGCGGGTGGTTTAGGTTGCCCTGTTTTGCTATATTTGGCTGCGGCGGGTGTTGGGAAAATTGGGATTTTAGATGCTGATTCAGTGGATATGAGCAATCTGCAAAGGCAGGTGCTTTATAAAGTTGAAGACATTGGAAGTCCAAAGGCAACAACGGCAGTTTCTCATTTGGTCAAAATGAATGATAGTATTGAATATGAGGCATTTAAGCAAAATTTGAAGCCTGAAAACGCCGAAACTTTTATTAAAAATTATGATATTGTTGTCGATTGCACCGATAATTTCACGGCTCGTTACCTTATTAACGACTATTGTGTGAAACTAAATAAGCCCTTTGTTTATGGAGCAATTCATCAATTTGAAGGACAAGTTTCTGTCTTTAATTTTAAGGATTCCAACGGTAATTTAGGACCTACTTATCGTTGTCTTTTCCCAGAACAACCCTCTGATTTAGAGATTCCAAATTGTGCCACGATTGGGGTTTTAGGAATTTTGCCAGGAATGTTAGGAATGTATCAAGCCAATGAAGTGATTAAGATGATTACGGGTATTGGAATGGTGTTAAACGGACAACTTCTGATGGTAGATTTATTGGAAAATACTTCTCAAAAGATAAAAGTGAAACGTCGAAGAAACGCCGAAGAATTAATATTTCCAGGCGGAGAAAAGTTGCATCAATTAGTTGATAATCAAGAATTTAAGCAAGCGATAACCGTTCAAGAATTATACGAAAAAATAAAAAAACAAGAAGATATTTTTCTCTTGGATGTAAGAAATCTAAATGAATATGAAATCTGCCGAATTGAGGACTCAATTTTAATTCCGATGAGTAATATTCCAACAAATGTGAAGCATATTCCAAAAGACAAAGCGGTTATAGTTTACTGTCATCATGGCTTTCGGTCGGCGAGTGTGATTGAATATTTATCTCAAAATCATGGTTTTATGAACCTGCAAAACCTCACGGGCGGCATCAACGCTTGGGCAAATGAAATAGATGAAACAATGGCGGTTTATTAAAAATTATTATATTTGTCAATTAATAAAACAATCAAACGAAATACCATGAAAAAAATAATTCTTATCGTCTTGTGTATAGGTGCATATACAAGCATTTCAGCCAAACCAACGCCCATAAAGAAACCTGTTTTCCAGAAGCAAATTGTGGCAGACAGTTTAGACGAATTTTTGGGAGATTATAAAATGAAGGAGTATTTTGCCATTTATAAAGTTACAAAAGATGGTGGTTTTTTGTATGGCGAAGCGGATAGTTATGGAAATAATAAGTTACTAAAACAAAAAGAAGCAGATACCTATATTTCAACAAGTTCGTATGGTTCAACCATCATTTTTACCCGTGACCCAGCAACCAAGAAAGTAACTGGATTAAAAATGCTTTTGCAAGGAAATGAAGTAATTGGCACGAAGTAAAAGTTATAATTTTGTCTATCAAAATGCTCCAAAGACTGTTACAGTAATTCTTTGGAACATTTTTTGTTTATAACATTTAAGATAGTTACATTCGTATTGTAATAACTATCTGTTAATCAGACCATTAATACTTTAATTCCTTAATCTAATGAAATCTTCCTCCGTGAAACACGCATTTTTGGGTGTTCATATCCCCATTAAGAGTTCCTTTCTATTTTACATGAATCACTCTTTACGAATTTTTTTATTATTAACATTTATTTTAAGTAATTTTTCGGAGACTCGAGCTACTGGAAATTATCAAGTTCCTGCAAAAGCAAGAGTTGCTGTGGCAACGCCCGTTGCCGTGAAAACTGTTATAAAAGGAAAAAAGACCCAGAAGAAAACCAAAATTAAAAAAGCAATTAAGAAAGATTCTGTTGTTGTTGATATTGACCCAACGATGATTAATCCCCCGCTTTTCAACAAAAATTTGTGAGTAAAATACTGTAAATAATTAGCATATCGAACGGTTCAAACGTTCAAATAAAACAACCCATCATGAAAAAATTATTCCTTACCCTTTTTATAGGGATGTTTGCGTGGACATCAAGTTTTGCTCAGACACAAGACATTAACTCAGCCCTCAAATTTATTAAAGCAGGTAATACCCTACGGGAAGTAAAGCAATACGACCAGTCTGAAGAATACCTCAACAAAGCCCTCAACATTGTCAAAAATAAAGATAAATATTGGGAAGCAGCGGCTTACGAAAATTTAGGTTTTTTGTACCGTGACCAAGAAAATATGCTGGAAGCCTCTCGTAATTTTATAAAAGCCATCGAAATTTATCACTCTTTGAGAATGACGATGTCTGAAAAGGCACTAACGCAACTTTTGGGCGGTTTGAAAGATACTGAAGAGTATTTTGCAGGAATTGACGTGGGAGCGAAGGGTGTTAAATTAACCATCCTTGGCGTTTCGATTTCGGCAAAAAAGGGATTGGTGTATAATCTCAAAAAAAGTATGTCAATCAATACTGAACCCAGTGCTTTAACAACCGCCGCCATTAAAGAAACAGCGTTGGCAGTGAAAGATTTGATTGATACAGCTACGGTAAAGAATGGCGTTGTGACCGACCGTGTTTTTGTGGTTTTTAGCAGTGGATTAAAACAAGCTACCGATAAAGCTCCTGGCAAAGAAGCAGAACTAATGGCAGCTATCAGGGATGCTACAAAAAACCCGAGCCAGAGAATTGACATAGTACAATCGGAAGATGAGGCAAAATACGGTGCAATTTCAATGATTGCCCCTGAATTACACATGTCATCATCGTTCATGGATATTGGCGGTGGAAACGTTAAGGGAGGCTATTTATTGACACGGAGTAAATTTGAAGCTGTGAATTTTCCTTATGGTACAAAAGCCTTTGGTAAGTTAGTGAAAACGAAATATCCAGATGCTGACCTTAAAGGTTACATTGCAGGAGTGGATAATGAAATAATGCCCGTTCGAGAAGAGATGGCGATTGAAATGAATCGTAAAACAGGGTTGAAAAATCGCAAAAATGTGTATTTATTGGGTGGGATTACATTCGTGATGAATACACTTTTACATCCAGAAAGGGCGGGTATGATTGGTCGTCCTGTGGAAATTACGTTGGAAGATGCCAAGAAATTTCGTCAAATGGCAGTTTCAAATTATGAAGAACTAATTGCTCCAGATTTTGGAAAAATTGCTGACCCAACCGTTAAACAAATTGCGGAAGAAGATGTAAAATTGATTACAACGAAATTATATAACAATCAGGACATCATTGCAGGAGCCACCATTTTGGAAACTGTTATGAAAGAATATGCCCGTGACGGCGTTCAGAAGCATTATTATTTCATCAAAGGTGGCGACGTTGGCTGGATTTCTGGATACGTTTTCAAGTTAATTTCTGATGATTATTTGGTGAAGAAAGAGCTTTAAACAGTTATCAGTTATCAGTTATCAGTTATCAGTTATCAGTTATCAGTTATCAGTTATCAAAAATGCCAATTCAGAATTATAAGTTCCGAATCGGCATTTTTTGTTTACTGATAACTAATAACTGTTTACTGATAACTGTCAATTACCCAACCAAATTTCTGTAATCTTCTCTCGACTTCAAGATTACTTCGTGTGCTTCTGCCGCACCATAAACTGCATCAATATCAACTGCCACCATTTCTTCACCTGGAATATTTTTGTAGGTTAAAAAGTAATGAACCAAGCGGTCGATAATGGGTTTTGGACAATCAGTCATATCTTTCCAATTTCCATACATTGAATCTCCTTTCAACACGGCAATGATTTTATCGTCAGCTTCGCCTTTATCAATCATTCTGATGCCTCCAATTGGAATTGCTTGGCAAATAATGTCTCCGTGGGTGATGGTTCTTTCCGATAAAACCAAAATATCCAGCGGGTCACCATCACCTTTTTCAATGATTTTTCCTGATTTTTCACGAGCAAATTCAGCGGTATTTTCTCCGCAATAAGTCTGCGGAACAAAACCGTAAAGGGCAGGAACAATATTCGAGAATTTTTGCGGACGGTCAATTTTCAAATAACCTGTCTCTTTGTCAATTTCATATTTAACGGTATCAGTAGGCACAATTTCAATGAATGCCGTTACGATTTTTGGCATGTCCTCTCCTATTTGAATGCCATGCCATGGGTGTGATTTATAAAAATTTCTTTGCATTTTCTTAGTATTCTTCCACCAAAGTATCAGAATATTAGGTTAATTAGTTAAAATAAATTCTTGTAATATTTCAACAAATATCTGTTCTATATCAATTGAAAGGCAAAGATACTTGAAATTATGCAATTCATGTAATTTCAAACCAAAGCTTCTAAAAGTGACTTTCTTCTCTGTTGCGATAAATGCAATTTTTCTAATAATTTTTGATTACGATGATAAGTTGTGACATAATCGTAACGCTTTTGTAAATTAAGCCATACTTCCGCAGGAATGTCTAAAATCTCTTCCAATTTCAAAGACATTTCAATACTAATTCTGCGTTTTTGATTAATAATTTCACTCAAAAGTGGCTGACTGACTTTCAATGAATCAGACATTTGCTTTTGGGTAAGTTTACGTTCTTTCATTTCGTCATGCAAAATCACCCCTGGATGTGTGGCAGTGGCGGGAACTACATTAGTTGAAATTTTAAATGTATTTTTCATATCTCAATGATAATCTGTTAAATCTTCTACTAAAATACCTTCGATTTGTATGTCATTTTCAATCAATGAGAATACAATTCTATATTTCATATTGACCCGTACTGCAAATTTTCCAGATAACTCTTTATTTAATGAATGTATATTTAGAGACTTGAATTTTCGTAAATCATTGAAATTATCCACAGAAATCATTAAATCAATAACTTTACGATACTGTTTTAAAACGCTTTCTTGAAATTGTGATTTGCTTTTTTGATTACCTACGTAAAGACTTAAAAGTTCTTCTGTGATAAATTCTACGGTCATTATGCAAATTTTATAACAAGTTATGTTATATTTTATTGTAAAACAAAAATTAAAAATGAAACCTTAACTGCATCTTAACTTCTGAGCGATGAGACAACGGAATTTCCTCTAAACCAGAACTAAAAGTACCGCCATCAAACAAATCTGTTCTTGCCCAACGAACCCACGCATCTAAGTTTTTAGTGAGTTTGTATTGTGCCATCAAATAATGCCTAATTCCGTGCTGATAATAGGCAGGAAAAGTGAAAGCATAAAGGACATCTTGCTCATAAAAATATTGACGATTGTCATAATCATCAGTTTTGAAAAATGCTAAACGGCTTGAAAGTGAGAGTTTTCCCAAGTCTGAATTAACATCTTGGGCAATGGCAAAACCTTGCGTAAAGTCCTGACCATCAAATTGATACGTGCTATATGAAGCTCGTGTTTGAATATTCCAAACCTTTGAAATTTTGTAATCTAAATTAGCAATAAATATTCTGCGGGATCTGTCTCTGACGACAGTAATTTCACGAATTTTTTCTTTTCCTTTATCAATATACGTGTCAGTAATTTTAGTATTTTCCTCTTTGTTTTCTTGCCTGAATTGGAAGAAAACTTGTAGCGTTTTACTGGGTTGATAAGTCAATCTACCCAAATAATCGAAGCCAGAAGTAGGTTGTTTATCCACTAAATAACGATACCAAGGAAACTGAAAATAATCAAAATATCCCGCCACTGACCATTGTTTCGTGAGAGCGTGTTTTACGCCAAAATATAAACCTGTTTCATTGATATTTCTTGAATTTTCTGAAAATCCATTGGCATAAAAACTATGAAAATCACGGTCATAATTTCGGAATAAAACCGAGAAATCAGTTCGTTTACCAAGACTTCCCAACACACCCGAAACCGCCCCAATTCCTCCACTTGTTGAACGAGCAATTTCTCCAAAAAAGTTAAGGTTTTGATAATTATAACTGTAATGCAAACCCGTCAAAAGGTTTTCAATACCTGAAAATTCATATTGATTATAAGGTTTATCAGCCTTCTGAATGGGTTTCTCAAAATTAGTTTTCAGAGCCGTGAAGCCTATTTGGAGGGTATTATCCTTATTTTTATAGGTAATATCAGTACCAAAATTTTCTTCCGTTAAAACACTTTGGTCAGCAATTTCGGAGGGCGTTCTATGCAAGCCTGATGTTTGAAGTGAAGAGGCGTATTCTAAATTTAAGGTTTTATCTTGCACCAAGTTTGCATCTCTTTTTATGCGTGAATAAAAGCCAATAACATCAAATTTCCCTACTTGATACGTGGCGGCAGCACCTCTAAAAAAGTTGTTTTCCAAAGTGGAAGTATAAGGTCGTACACCCAACTGATTTCTACGGGTTGTTAACACCGTTTCTGACCCTTTACCAATGTAAAATCCCGCCGAAGAAACCAAACCCTGACCTAATTGGAGCTGATAATCACCCAACGTAATATTTTTCCAATGCCCTTTATTTTGAAAGCTGAGATGAAAGGATTTGAAGTCTGTCAATTGGCTTTCACCTTCATCTTTTTCCAAGGTAAAACCTAAACTAAAATCCTTTTGAGAAAACATTTTATAACGAGCATACAACTTAAAAGGCGAACCTTCGTAGCGAACTTTACTGGTGGAAGTTGGGTCTGTAAAACCTTTTTTAGTTTCCAAAATTTGAGCGTAACGTAACAACAAATATTGATGCGAACCGCTAAATCCATCGGTTAAGGTGCCAAAAGAAAGTCCATCGGACTTAACGGCAACGAAGGGAATTAGTTTATAAATTGTCCGTAAATCAAAATCTGGAATTGATTGTAACTCATAGATAGACAGTAAGTTACCCACTTTTTGACGATAATTGAAGAAAGAATTTAGTTGCTTTTCTGAAAGGATATAAACAGAAGATAATTGTTCACGAGTAGCTTTATTAAGATCAATTGGATTGAGATAATTTTGGTATAATGATTCAAATAAATCTTCATTGACACCTCCATCTGGATTGCCAACAATGTCTTGAATAAAATTACGGATGTTGATTTCTTTACGAGGATATTCTTGGGCGTATGTATGGAAAGTACACACTGATAAACAGAGTAATAACAGTTTTTTCATACAACATTAATGAGAGTGGTTAAAACAAAAAAAGCCCATTCTTTCAAATGAGCAATTATAAATAATATTTTTTATACTTTCTTCTGCAATTCTTTTACTTTCAATTTCGACAGCCCTGTACATTCGCAGACAAAATCAATTGTCATACCTTTTTTAAGAAGATTAATTGCTGTTCTTTCAAGACCTTCTTCAATTCCTATCTCACGACCTTCCTCACGATTTAATCGTTGAACTTCTTGATAAAAGTATGTTTTGCGAATATCTATTCCTGTAATTGGCATATTTCTAATTTGTTTAATCGTTTCTGTTTCTAAATTACGTAATTCTGACAGAATTTCCAAACGAAAAAAGCATTTTTGCAAGAATATATCATCTCTAACAACTACTCGTAGTCTGTGCAATATTGTGGAAATAACCTGTTTAGGATTTTCATTTTGAAAATCACCCAAAATAGCTAACATCACTGATTCTGGTAAATTTGAATTTAACAATTCATGATAATTTATTTCGGAGAGATTAGCAATTTTAAAATTAAACTTCAAATTAGGATGCTCAATATAATCCTTCATCGTCATTTTCAATTTACCAACATAAATTAACAATTGCTTTACGGGTAAACCTTCATTACGAGCTAAAACTTCATAATAGTCCAACATTCGGTAATGAATTAAGGTATCATTCTTCGTCTGAAATTCAATTTGAATGATATATTCATCATCACCTAAAACCTTACAGGCAAAGTCCATTCTTCGTTCCTGAGTTCTTTTAACCGTCGTATCAATTACTCCAATATTCTCTTTTTTTATACCATATTCTTCTGAAATAAACGGTAAGAATAAATCTATAAAAAGTTCTTTCAAAACTTTATCAAAGTCTTGATGATTAGTGGTTTTCTTTTTTGACATAAGAATTTACTGAAACTTCCTACCCACAACCTCCAAGAAATCATTGGCTTCTTCGGCTGCCATTATCCAGTTATATTTTGGGGCTAACGCCTTGTTCATCAGGTTCTTAGCTTCTCCAAAATTTAAGCAATTATCTAAATCTTCAACCGCTTTATTGTAGGCATTAATGTCTCCTTCAAACAATCTACCAATGAAAACGAACTTCTGGTTTAAACTAACACCATCCACAATGCTCTTAATTGGGCGACTGAAAGCTAAATCAGAAATGGGCGTTGCATTGCTCACGATCTCCTTTTTTAACAAATCATTGACCGTTGGCAAATCATCGGTAAAGGTGTCGTTCAAACGGTCAAATCCTGGTAATTTTACGTTTGCAACGGATCCTTCTTGGTCGAATTTTGCCTGTACTTGAGCAACAGTTGGCAAAGGTACATCTTCATCATCTAAGTCTTCATTGTCGGGGTCAATATCAAAAAATGATTGCGACATTTTCATAGATGAATTGTCCTCAACTGCCTTTGTTGGCATAGATTTCACTAAAAAATCTTTTCTCAACGGCACCGTTGCCGACAACATTTCCAAATATTTATCTGGATTTTCAAACTCTCCTTTCTCACTAATTTCATTCAACCAACTCAAAGCTGTGGTTACGTAGGTCTTCTCCGAATCACCCAATTTATCGGTCAAAGCCTTCGCTACTTGACCGTTAATTTTGGTATATTTTGTTAATTGAGCTAAACGTTCTTTCGTTAAAGTGAAGTCTGGTGAATCACGAACGAAATCATCAAAATGCTTACTTGGATCTAACAAAAGCACAAGCGTTCTACTTACGGCACTTGAAAGCATCGGTTCAAAATCCTCTCGCTTCACCATAATATGCTGTGATGCCGTGTTCATAAAAGTCTTCAAAGCTGCCTTGACCTCTTCGCTTTCAAAATTAAAATACGGACTTTTAAATGCTTCAGTATCAGCCTTCCAGCGTTCAAAGAGGTCGCTTACCACAAACATATTCACCTGAGCAACGTTGCTCAACTTCAATATTTGCTGACCGTTTATGGTGACA
>JANXML010000296.1 GCA_025354645.1 Arcicella sp.
GTATTTATGTTAACATAAACCTAAAACCAGATTCAAATTTTCATCAATTTATTATTTCTGGCAAAATTACAGTTATAAAATTGTACTATTCATTGATTTTAAACTCAAAATTGCATTTTTAAATGCGTTCAACCTGATCAAGAAGCCGAAAAGCAAGATTTATCGGAAACTGCTTTATTAGAAGCAAAAAAACGTACGCAAAGCGAATGGATAATGGATTTATTTGATTTTAAATCCATTAAAAATATCCTTAATTATTTGTTCCAATCGCTTGAAAAAGTCCAAGAACAATTTTCGACAGTTTCTTTCCAAACTTTAAGTAATATTGTTGATAATTATACAGTAGAAATTAATCCTGTGATGGAAAAATTTTCCAAACAATTGGAATTATTAACTGCTCAAGCACCCTTACCCGAAGAAAGCATTGAATTACAAGATAGAATTAAAAAAGGCAGTATTTACCTTTGTGAAAAATTAAAGGAATTAACGTACAATCCTTTGAAAACTATTGATTTAACTTGCGACAACAAAGAAACGAAGGGGAATATTTATAAACTTTGGGAGCAAAGTTTAAAGAATACTTTTGAGAAATTAATCCTGCTACAAACTAATCAAAATGGTTTTGATTCTACGCAATTCCTAACCACAAAAGCCAATGCTACTATTGATTTTGAAACTGAAAAAAATAGATTAACAAAAAGTCAAAGCCCTGCGGCATCAACGGGAAAGAAGGGTGATTTGTTTGGTTCGTTAAAAGTATGGCGAGATAGTGTTGCTAATGAAAAAAATGTTGAAAAATACATGGTTGTGGCACAAAAAACGCTGCAAAATTTGTCTGGAGAAATGCCTCGAAGTAAAGCAGAATTATCAAAAATTAGTGGTTTTGGTACTATTAAAATAAAACAATATGGTGATGAAATATTGGAGATAATCAATGAGTTTTGTGAGGCAAATGGCATTGAAGGTAGTAAGATTCAGGAAGGAATAAAGTCAGTAAAAAAGAAAATAGTCAAAGGTTTAACCCAAGAATTGAGCTATGCTATGTTCAAGGAAGGAAAAACCATTGTAGAAATAGCCGAGATTCGTGGATTTGCTGCTTCTACCATAGAGGGACATTTGGGAGAATATGTAAAAAATGGATTTTTAGCTGTGGAAGATGTTTTGGAAACGAAAAAAGTGAAAATCATCAGAGAATTTATCGTAGAAAATCCTGCATTAAAAGGAACGGTCTTAAAAGAGGCTCTCGGAGAAGATTATAGTTACAGTGAAATTCGGATGGTTTGGAGTTCTATGAATGTGGAGGTAAATTAAGTTAACGATTAAAATTATGGTCAGAACAAAAAATAATAAATCATAAACTTCTAAACTCTAATCTAATGTTTATTCTTACCAGCACTAACACAATTGCTAATCATTTCATCGCTGAATTGCGTGATGTGAATATTCAACAAGATTCTATGCGTTTTCGTAAAAATATGGAGCGTTTAGGGGAAGTATTGGCTTATGAAATTTCCAAATTACTTTCATATCAACCTGCGAGTGTACAAACTCCTTTGGCAATTGCCAATACAAATTTATTGATTCAGCAACCCGTTTTGGTGACAATTCTACGAGCGAGTTTACCTTTCCACCAAGGTTTTTTGAATGTTTTTGACCGTGCCGAAAATGCTTTCATTGGAGCGTATCGAGGAAAGCACCGTGCCGATGAAACTTTTGATATTCAGATGGATTATTTAGCGTGTCCAGATTTGAGCCATAAAACCATCATTCTGATTGACCCAATGTTGGCAACGGGCAAATCGTTAATAAAATCTTACGAAGCCTTATTGACCTACGGAAAACCCGCACGCATCATCATTGCAGTGGCCATTGCCTCTCCCGAAGGCATTCACTTTTTACAAACATTGATTCCCGAAGCCAACTTTTTTGTGGGAACGATTGATGAGAAATTAAACGAAAAATTCTATATCATTCCTGGGCTGGGCGATGCTGGAGATTTGGCGTATGGAGAGAAGTTATAGAAGGTGAACTTTCATCTTAAATATCCCTCTTGAATTCTCTTTTAGCTTTACCTTTGTTGTAATAATAAAGAAAATATGAATCAAGACTTCAATAATCTCACAGAAAAACGCCAAGCTCAATTAATGGCTTTTGACCGCCTTCTGACCATCATGGATGAACTCCGTGAACAATGTCCTTGGGATAAAAAACAGACCATCGAAAGTCTCCGCCATCTCACCATCGAAGAAACTTACGAACTTTCGGATGCCATCATGGAAGGCGATATGCAGGAAATTAAGAAGGAATTAGGCGATGTGATGTTGCATTTGGTATTTTATGCAAGGATTGCTTCGGAGACGAATGCCTTTGATATTTCGGACGTTTTGCATGGCATTTGTGAGAAATTAATCCATCGTCACCCGCACATTTACGGAGATGTAAAAGTGGAAAATGAAGAGCAAGTAAAGCAAAATTGGGAGGCAATAAAATTGAAAGAAGGCGGAGGAAATAAAACCGTTTTGGGCGGCGTGCCTGCTTCTTTGCCAGCTTTAGTAAAAGCCATGCGAATTCAAGAAAAAGCCAAAGGGGCGGGTTTCGATTGGGAAGAAAAAACACAAGTGTGGGAGAAAGTGGAGGAGGAATTAGAAGAATTCAAAATGGAATTCAATGTTGTGGATAACGAAGCCATTAATGTGGAAAAAGCCGAAGCCGAGTTTGGAGATTTACTGTTTTCGTTGGTTAATTATGCACGTTTTATCAACATTAATGTGGAAACTGCTTTAGAACGAACCAATCGAAAATTTATCAAGCGTTTTAATTATTTGGAAGCAAGAGCAAAAGAACAAGGAAAGACTTTACAAGATATGACTTTGGCAGAAATGGATGTGTATTGGGAGGAGGCGAAAACAGTTAGCAATTATCACTAAACAGTTAACAGTAAATCAGTTACTCAAAAAATATGTTATGCTTTCTCGAAAATTTAAGTAAATCGATATTAGTTTTCCGATGTTCGATTTTCGGTAAAGTGCTGATTTATAGTTGATTACTAACTATAATTTTACCTGATTATTTTTGGTTATGTACTTAACTCGTAATAGTGCTTTTCGAGAGGGTAATACTTCTACAAATTTTGCAGTAATTACACAAACAAATCATTCATCGTAATTTCATTCTGAACCCATCGTAATTTATACTCATTTTCTTTAAATCCATAAGTGCTGATGGCAGTAAAAAAAATGGTTTTGCGAGTTTTTGTTTGTTCTTTAAAAATACTCAATTTTTGCTGAATTTTAGTAGCGTATTGCTTATCAATTATGTATTCAGATTCTGAAAATTTTATCTCGCAAAGATTAATACATTTATCGCTTCGGTCAATCAATAAGTCTATTTGTGTTCCGTCTGCCCCATCTTTACCTACGTATTTCCAAGACGAAATGTCCGAATACATCCCTGAAATTCCTAACGCTTTTTTGATAGCTTCCTGATGTTTCATGCAAATGGCTTCATACGCTAAACCACCCCAACTACGCCATGATGCAGTATTTTTAATGACCAACCATGACTGATTTTTATTGTTTTCAATAAACCTTAGATAAAACAGAGAATATTCATCGGTAATTTTATACAAAAATTCATTTTTTGCTTTGCCAAAAGGACGATTACCAGTCACAAAACCTGATTCTTCTAATTCTTCAATGATTTGCGTAGTTGAACCTCCCGATGAAATATTAAGTTGTTTTATTAATTCACTTCGAGTCAATCCTCCCGTTTTGCGAGCCAATAAACGCATAATTTGCATGTGAATATTAGGGTTTTTGAATAATGAAACAAACAAATTTTTAAACTCTTCATTCAATAATCCGTCTTTCGTAAATCCCAATCTATCAATGGCTTGAATAGAACTTTCTCCTTTTTTGAGTTCTTTTAAATAATGCGGTACGCCTCCCATTGCCATGTAAAGTTCTAACAACTGAAATCGGTCTAAATTAATTAACCGACTTTGCAGAAAAAGCTCTGTTTCATTCAAATTAAAAGGTAAAAGTCTAATCTTACGAGTAATACGATTGTGTAAACCTCCTCGGTTTCGCACTACTTTGCGTATCATCCATGAGGCTGCCGAACCGCAAATAATAACTTTAAGATTTGGTTTTCGAGAAGCCCAATCATTCCAAAAATAATCAAATGAGGATAAAAAGTTAGATTTTGGAGAATCAATCCAAGGAAATTCATCCAAGAAAATAACTGCTTTTTGTGTTGTGATAATCGGTTCGAGATAAGCCTTTAAACGATTGAAAGCCTCTTGCCAATTCTGGGGTGCTAAACTCGGAAATTGACTGTGGGTAAATTCATCTATTTTCAAACTAAAATTCTGCAATTGTTCTTGTAAACCAGCATTATGTTTTCCCGAAAACTCAAAGACTAATTGATGCTGGAAAAATTCCCTTATCAAAAATGTTTTTCCAACTCTCCGCCTTCCATAAACTGCCACAAGTTCTGCTTCATCAGTGGCTAAAACCTCTGACAACAGCTTTTTTTCGATTTCTCTTCCAACTATTTTGTCCATATTATTTTTATAATCAGCCAAAATTAATAAAAAATCTTGATTTTGGCTGATTATAAAAAATTATACTCAGCCAAAATCGACTTTTTTTGTGAGTTTTGGCTAAGTATAGAAAATTTATGTGTAAATAATCGTTTTTTTTGGACTAATTTTTTGGATAAAATATTCAATATTTAAAGACAATCAATCCCCAAAAATCCGCCTATCAGGGTACTGTGAATTCCGCCTTTTATTTCCTACCTTTGCTCTTTACAAAAATCCCCAAAAATGGACTTTAAATTAACTTCTGAATATAAACCAACGGGCGACCAACCCCAAGCAATCGTGAAACTTGTGGAGGGCGTGGTGAATGGTGAAGAAGCCCAAACACTCTTGGGCGTAACAGGTTCGGGAAAGACTTTCACGGTGGCAAATATGATTCAACAGGTCAATCGTCCGACTTTGGTTTTGAGTCACAATAAAACGCTTGCCGCCCAACTCTACGGGGAATTTAAACAGTTTTTTCCTGAAAATGCCGTTGAATATTTCGTTTCTTACTACGATTATTATCAACCCGAAGCCTTCATTGCCTCCACCAATACGTACATCGAAAAAGACCTTGCCATCAATGAAGAGATTGATAAGTTAAGACTTTCTACCACTTCTTCGTTAATGTCTGGACGGCGTGATATTATCGTAATTGCCTCTGTATCATGTATTTATGGTATGGGAAATCCCGAAGAATATCGTCGGAGTATTTTACGTTTTGGCGTGGGCGAAATCATTTCTCGTAATCAATTTCTCTTTCGTTTGGTGGAAATTTTGTATTCACGCACTGAAGCAGAATTTACTCGTGGCACTTTCAGAGTGAAAGGCGATACGGTTGATATTTGTTTGCCTTACGCAGACTTCGGTTATCGGATTCTATTTTTTGGCGATGAAATTGAGACCATTCAACGCATTAATCCACAAACAGGTAAAAAAATTTCGGATGAAAAAATGATTGCAATTTTCCCCGCAAATCTCTTTGTGACGGGACGTGATGTGTTGATGAATGCCATCAATTATATCCAAGATGATTTAGTAGCTCAAATAAAATTCTTTGAATCAGAAGGCAGATTATTAGAAGCCGACCGCATCAAACAACGCACTGAATTTGATTTGGAAATGATGCGAGAATTGGGCTATTGCTCAGGTATTGAGAACTATTCACGCTATTTTGACCAACGCCGTCCAGGACAACGACCTTTCTGTTTATTAGATTTTTTTCCAGAAGATTTCTTGTTGGTTGTCGATGAAAGTCACGCCACGATGCCCCAAATAAGAGCCATGTGGGGAGGTGACCGTTCACGCAAGGAAGCTTTGGTAGATTATGGTTTCCGTTTGCCTTCAGCAATGGATAATCGTCCGTTAACTTTTCAGGAATTTGAGAATATTACAGGACAAACGGTTTACGTTTCAGCAACGCCTGCCGATTATGAACTTCGTCGTTCAGAAGGCGTGGTTGTTGAACAAATCATTCGTCCAACGGGTTTACTCGACCCTGAAATTGAGGTTCGCCCAAGCATCAATCAAATTGATGATTTATTGGAAGAAATTCACGACCGAATCAAGCGAGAAGAAAGAGTTTTGATAACAACTTTAACCAAAAGAATGGCAGAAGAATTATCAAAATATTTAGATAGGGTTGGGGTAAAATGTAAATATATTCACTCAGAAGTCAAGACCTTAGACCGAATAGAAATCTTGCGAGAATTGCGTCTGGGCGTGTTTGACGTATTGGTTGGCGTAAATTTGTTGCGGGAAGGTTTAGATTTACCCGAAGTTTCATTAGTGGCAATTATGGATGCTGATAAAGAAGGTTTTCTTAGAGATATTCGTTCATTAATCCAAACAATCGGACGTGCTGCCAGAAACGACCGAGGTAAAGTTTTGATGTATGCCGACCGTATTACAGGCTCAATGGAAAAAGCAATTGACGAGACAAATCGAAGGCGAGCTATTCAGATGGAATACAACATAGAAAATGGCATTACCCCAAAAACTATCCTAAAATCGAAGGAAAAAATCATGGAGCAAACCTCAATTGCAGACGTGATGGGCAAACCAATTAAGAACCTGAAATTCTATACAGAACCGCAAGAAATAGTTATGGCAGCCGACCCTGTGGTGGCATACATGACGAAAGATGAATTGACAAAGCAAGTTAAAAAAGTACAGAACGATATGGAAAAAGCCGCTAAGGAATTAGATTTTGTGGTTGCTGCCCGTTTGCGAGATGAGATGTTGGGTTTGAAGAAATTGATTGCTGAAAAGGTTTAAGTTTCCAATTAAATACAAAATACCGTAATTTTTTAATAAATATTACGGTATTTTGCTTACAAAAAACTCCTTATTTTTTATGCTCCTCTGCATAATGTTTACGAAGCAAATCTTCACCAAAATCATTGGTTAAATCTCTGATAACGGTATGAACATGGTTGGCATTATTTTGCGTATTGTCGTATTCAATAAATAAAACAGGATTTTGAATTCTATAATAATGCCCTCCATTGCCTATTTTGGCTTCTTTTGCTCCCATCCACGTAAAAACTAATTTATCTAACCCTGCTTTTTCAATTTTCTGCATGAATTCATTGGCAAATCCGAAAGGATACCTTTCAGCGTAATAACTTATCAACTCAACCAATTTTTGTTGTTGATTTTTATTCATTTCAGTAAAAGAAATGCCCGTTTTTAAGGAATCCGATTTAAGAAAATGGGCGGTATTACTCGATAAAATTTCAACGGGAGATTTATCTGAAATAATCGCTTTTCTGAGTTGCTCGTCCGTGAAAGAATGCAATAAATCTAACCCTAATGTTTCTTCCTGTTTGATAAGCTGTTTTCCCGCCTCTGGATAGCCTTCTGGCACAATGGCAGGATTACTACCCAAGAATAGGGGCGTTCCCGAAATAATTTTACCGTTCTCAGAAGAGAAATTCAACGAAACATGATGTCCTTCAATTCGCCATCCCCACAATTTTTGAGCATCTGGTGTGCCAAAAACAGAGAAATAAAATTTGCCAGGGTGTCTGCGATTATTTTCAAGGGGCAACTTTTCAATTTGCTTCAAAACAAGTTCTAATTGCATAATCGAAAGAGTTGTTTTTCCTGCTGATTCGCTCACAGAGGCTTTTATTAATTTTAGAGCGGCATCTCTTTGTGCTTCATCCATCTCCATCAAAGGCAAACCTTTTCTTTCAATCGGTACAAAAAACCAGTTTCTCCTTTCCTCTGTTTCATAGGGCAGAAAAGCTTTCGATAGTTTTTCATTATCTAAGGTTTTCAGAAAAGATTGCGTGGCAATTAGTGCTTCTTTATTGGAATTTTTTTGAGCAAATATCCCAAAATTAATGACAATTAAAGCGAAAAATAAGAGATTTTTCATGGATTTTTGAGGACAGTTTTAAATGTATATACGTTTGTAACGTTAAAGATTAAAAAACAAAATTTCTACTTTCTTCCCATGATTGACACTCAATGATAATTAACCTAATAAAAATGCTTATTTTCGATTTATAAATCCACAACAATGCAACAAAATCAACCCATTCGCCTTCAATCTGCCGATGTTTATCGTGGCTTTGTCATGTTATTGATGATGGCAGAAGTTTTGCAATTTCATAGTGTTTCTGAGGCTTTGCCCAAAAGTGGGTTTTGGCAATTTTTGGCGTTCAATCAAGATCACGTTGAATGGGTTGGCTGTTCTTTGCACGATTTAATTCAACCTTCTTTTTCGTTTTTAGTGGGCGTAGTTTTACCTTATTCAATCCTTAATCGAAAAGCAAAAGGGGAAATTTTTTCAACAATGGTGGGTCATGCAGCTTGGCGTTCTTTAATCCTTATTTTCTTAGGTGTTTTTCTCCGTTCGCAAGGAGCAAAAATGACTAATTTTACCTTTGAAGACACGCTTTCACAGATTGGTTTGGGTTATACTTTTTTATTCATTTTAGGCTTCCAGTCGTTCAGAATCCAACTTTTAGCTTTCATTTTACTCATTTTAGGGTATTGGCTTGCCTTTGCTTTATATCCCCTCCCCCCTACTGATTTTAATTATGAAGCCGTTAAAGTTGCCAAAGATTGGGGACATCTCGATAGTGGTTTTGCCGCACATTGGAACAAAAATAGCAACCTCGCTTGGGCATTTGACACTTGGTTTCTAAACCTATTTCCCAGAGAAAATCCTTTTATTGCAAACAGCGGTGGTTACGCTACGTTGAGTTTTATTCCAACCCTTGCCACAATGATTTTAGGTTTATTTGCAGGAAAAATTTTGATTTCAGAAAAACCTGCAAATCAAAAACTTAGAACATTTTTGCTGTACGGAATTGTTGGATTATTGCTTGGATTATTACTCAATTATTCAGGAATTTGCCCCAACGTCAAACGGATTTGGACTCCTACTTGGGTGATTTTTAGTGGTGGTTGGTGCTTTCTGTTAATGGCTCTTTTTTATTACGTAATTGACCTTAAACAAAAGCAAAAATGGGGCTATTGGTTAATGATTATTGGCATGAATTCAATTGCAGCCTACGTTTTTGCTCATACCATTGATGGCTATATTTCAAAAGCACTTCATACTCATTTAGGCGAAAATTATGATACCATTTTAGGAGTTCAATATCGTACACCCATTCACGGAGGATTAATTTTGCTTTTTGAGTGGTTAATTTTAAATTGGATGTATAAAAAGAAGATATTTATTCGGATTTGAGATTGACTTTTTGTTAGAGAAAATTGCAGAAAATAATTTATTGCATTTGACTTGGAATAACTTCCCGAAAGTTAAAAAAAACTTTCGGGAAGTTAGCCGATTAACAACTCACACTTCTAAATTTATAGTTCTATTAGGGTAATTTGTAAAAATAAGAGTACTGTATAACTTCCCGAAAGTTCTTTTTACTTTCAAGAAGTTCCTCCAGGTCAATATGGTATGTTTAATTTTACCATTTCCCTAAACCAAAATATTCTTCGCATATTCCACACATTTTGCCACTTCTTTCACCGCATCCGAACCTTCTGGAACGTCATATTCTAACTCAATCGTGGCAGGAAACTTATATTTTTTGGTTTTAATCAATGATAAAATTTCTTTAATTGGCGTGTCTCCCTGCCCCCAAGGCAAATTTTGTTTACCATCAGCCGTGCGGTCTTTGATGTGCATACTCGTGATTCTGTCATGCTTTGCTTCAATCAAAGCATACAAAGATTCCTTCGTATTTTTACCACCAACGGCAATATAATGACCACAATCAAGATTCATAGAATTGTAGGGAGATTGTGCCAATGCAACATCCCAAAGTGTATCAGTTGCCTGCAAATGAGCATGATAGCCAATGTAAATTTTATGTTTTGCTCCTAAATCCCCTAATCTTTGGGTTTGTTTTTCATCAGTTGGCACTTCTATCGTAACCGAATTTGCCCCCAAAGCTTTTGCTGCATTTAAAGCATATTCAACTTCTGCGTCTGAATTATTTGGACCCATAGCATTAGGTTTAAAAGCGTAAATACTCACTCCTGCATCATTAAATTTTTTCCGAATTTCTTTAAATTTATCCATCGAAGCTGTTGCCCGCCATTCCGCTACTTTCTTTCCATATTCTATCATTTGGGCTTTTTGCTCGTCAGTCAAAGGCGTTCGTTGAGGTTGTCCTCCCTTTGGCGGAATAACTGGCATTTTAATGGGGCTTACAGGTTTTCCAGCAAAAGTTTCAGCAGGATCGCCCATCATTTCAATAGCACTGATATTGGCATCCACACAGAATTTCAATAATTGGTCAATATCGTGGGGCATGCTTCTGAACGAGTAAGTAATTGCTCCAATTTGAACACCCCCAAATTTTGAATTAGGTTTATTGAAAGCTAATACGCTTGAATTATTAGCAAAAATCGAATCTTTACTTAACATTAATCCGATGGTCGTTATTGGAATTATGGACATAAAACCACGACGAGAAATTTCATTTTTCATATAATTATTGGTTTTATTATAAATACTTTAAAATCAAAATTTTAAGGAATTTATAATCTTGGAAAGTAAAATCTATTACTGTGAGCAATTTATATTAAAAGTACTGAAAATACTAAAATATACTTGTTAAATTTTTTTGGTATTAAAAGATGTTTAAATTTTATAAGTATCTAAAATGAATAACTTATGAAATAAACTGTAAGCTCTTTCCGAAATCCCGCTGTTTGAGCGTAGCGACCGACGCTCGGCGAGTTTCGGGATTTCTTGATTTTCTTTTGCGGTTTGCCCTTTAGATTTGTACTTTGATTATTTATAATAAAAACTGTTATTACCGTTGTCTTTTCTTTTTGCTTCTTTTTCTTTTGTTGAGATGTGGATAAGTAAGACATTTACAGTAAAAACTAACCAATCGGTGGCGACACAT
>JANXML010000298.1 GCA_025354645.1 Arcicella sp.
GATTTGTTGAAGCGAGTTTTTGGAACGAAATAGATGTTCGATATTCGTTAGTCGATGTTCGATTTTCGTTTTTCGATGTTATTTTCCCAACATCAAACAACGAAAATCGAACATCTTTTCCCAATCATCGAAAATCGAACATCACACAACGAAAACTACAAATACAACCACTTTTTATACATTGTCATTTGCTCTTTCGTTTGATTCTCCATAGGCTCTAAAACCAAATTTTTTGTGGTATTTCTTTGTAAAGAAATATTGTATTTTTTCTCTAATCCATCTCTTCTTAATTTTACTTCAACAACATCCCCAATTTTCTTCCCACTAATTAATTTTACAATATCTTCGGGTTTTGTACCATCAATTTGTAAAATTTCATCTCCTGCGTTTAATCCATCATTATAAGCGGGTGAATCACGTTGAACGCCTGTAATTTTTAACCCGCCACCTCTAAATTCTGTTCCTAAAAATGGCTCTAATTTGTCGGCGTTTTTGTCTTTCAATTGTAGTCCAACAGTCTCAAAATAGGTATTATATGGAATTGTCTCCGTTCCAAAAATGTACTTTTGAAAGAAATCTCCCATCGGTTTGCCTGATACTGATTCAACCATTTTTTGAAATTCCTCATCCGTAAATCCACGATTTTGTTTTTTGTAATATTCCTGATAAAGTCCTTTCATTACATCATCCAAATTCTTTGAACCTTTTGTTTCTTTCAAAATGGCAAGGTTTAAGATTCCTCCTAAAACTGCCCCTTTATCGTAATACGAAACTGTACTATTCCGAGAATTTTCGTTTGGGCGGTAATATTTAATCCAAGCATCCCAACTTGATTCTGTGGCTGATTGAACTTTATTACCAGGTTGATTTTCGATGGTATTTATCTCATTTCCATAAGTGGTTAAATACTCCTCGGGAGTCATCATATTGGCTCTTCTTAGAATATAAGATTGATAAAAACTTGTGCAACCTTCCGAAAACCAGAGCAAATGCGTATAATTTTCATTTTCATAATCAAACGGTCCAAGGGCTTTTGGGCGAATTCTTTTAACGTTCCATAAATGGAAATATTCATGGGCAATCAAACTCATAAAACTTTGATACTTTTTTTCGTCTGAATAGGACGACCTTGAAGTTTGGCAAGTTGTTGAGTTCAAATGTTCCAATCCTCCACCACCTTGATTTATGTTATGAATCAAAAAAGTGTAGTCTTTACAAGGATGTTCGCCCACAACGGTCATGGCAGTTTCACAGACTTTTTTGAAATCAGCGGCAACTTTTACTTCATCCATTTTTACGTCTCCGTACATCGCAATTTTGTGTGGAATACCTTTTAAATCAAATGAGAGAATTTTTTGAGTTCCAATTTCTATAGGTGAATCAATTAAAATATCTAAATTTTCCGCCTCAAAAACATTATTTCCTAATGATTTTAAACCCGTTGAAACTGTATTCCAATTCTTATAAGGTTTAATTGAAACCGTTGAAGGAACTTGTCGCCACTCATTCACATACATCATCACACTTGCAGGATTTAAGTATCCGTGCGAATCATCAATGAAAGATGTTCTAACCGAAAGTTCGTTCGCATAAACTTTATACTTGACCGTTGCCTCATTTGATGCTGCTAAAAGTCGTACACGCCAAGTATTTTTATTAATTTTGTCAGACTTCAAATTAGAAGTTCCGCTCGTTACTGATACGCCCTCAACATTTTTTGCATATTCACGAATTAGGTATGAACCAGGTGTCCAAGCTGCCATTTTGAGGTCAATAAAACCTTGTTGTTTGGTTTTGGCATCAAAATTGGATAATCTCAATATAACATCAAAGTAGTGGGTTTGAGGTTGTTCCATGGAAAGAAAATACTCAATTTTGGGTTGATTTGTGGAGGATTGTCCCCAACAAAAGTGGCTAAAAATCAGATAGATAGCGAAAAATGATATTTTTTTCATAATTTAATGTTTGTAATGAACGTTTTGTTTAAACAATGATAGATTGAGTGAACGATAGATTGATTGAATACTTATCGTTCATTCTTCAATTTTGCAATTAATCTATTTTAACAAAACTAATATTCCCTTACTTGTTTAACAAATTTTTCTTTTACCAACCCTAAACGATTTGAAACAAAAATTAGAAATATTTTCTCTTTTAACTATGTTCCCTATCTCGTCTATGTGGTTGTAACTGAGACTCATAAAATCAATTTCCTAATGAACAAAATTTCGTCGTTAGTTTCCCTAATCTTCATTCTCCTGACCTTTGTTCCCCAAAAACAGCTTTTGGCTCAAAGTACACTCAATTATACCGACGCTTCGATTCATTTCAGAAACGGACAGGAACATTTTGAGTCGAGGAATTACGAAGCCGCCCGTGCCGAATTCAACTTATTTCTTGATTACGACAAAACCCTACTTGAAAAAGAGGATGGCAATAAAGTTTGGGCAGAATATTATGTTGTGATGTGTAGCCTTTATTTAGGCTATTCCGAAACTGAATTATTAGCTAACCGTTTTGTTAGAAATTATCCAGAACATCCAGTAGCGGGCAATTTATACAAAGAAATTGGAAATTATTTCTTTGAGCAAGGTGATTATGCACGGGCGGTTGATTACTTGAAGAAAAGCCCTAAATCAGACGAAGACGCACAATATCGACTTGCCATTTCTCATTTTTCGCTTCAAGATTATTCAGATGCCTTAGTTATTTTTAACGAATTGAAAGATGGCACGAGTGAAAATGCGATTTCATCTTCCTATTATGCAGGCATCATTAATTTCCGTGCGGGAAGATACAAAGAAGCAATTCCAGATTTTAAAAAAGCGGAACAATCCAACGAATATCGTTCTGAAATTCCAGGTTGGTTGGCTCATAGTTATTATCGTCAAGGAAAATTTGCTGAGATGTTGGCTTACACTGAACCCTTATTGAGAGAAAAAAATTCTGGTCGTAAATTAGAAGATGTCGCTTTATTGACCGCAGAAGTATATTTTCAACAAGCCAATTATGAAAAAGCGGCTTCATATTACACGATATATAAAAACTACAAATCACAAGGAATGTTGCCTGCCATTGCTTATCGCTACGGATATAGCCTTTACAAAACCGATCAATTTGCTCCAGCCGCTGAACAACTCAAAAACGTAGCGGCAGTTCGTGATACTTTGGGACAATATGCTTCCTTTATATTAGGAGTTTGTTATCTCAAAGCCAACAATCCAAATTACGCTTTGGGTGCTTTTGACCAAGCCAGAAAGAGTAATTATAATAAATCAGTAACGGAAGATGCTGACTTTAATCATGCCAAAGTTTTATTGGACTTAAACCGTGGAAATGAGGCAATCAAGGCTTTGGAAGAGTTTTTGAAGCGTTATCCCAACACAAAATATGAAGATGAAGCAAATGAATTAGTAAGCGAGGCATATTTAGCGTCTAACAATTATCAAGCCGCTTTGGCGTATATTGAAGGATTGCCGAGGCGGTCAACTCGAACAAATACTGCCTATCAACGCATTGCCTACAACCAAGGTGTGAAGATGTTTAACGATGAAAGATATATTGATGCGATTCCCTTTTTCGACAAATCTTTAACGACCCCCGTAAATGCTGAAACGAAATATGCCGCTAATTTTTGGAAGGCGGAAGCACTTTCAGCGGAAAAGAAATACATCGAAGCGATTCCAATGTATCAATCCATAATTGCTTCGGTGGATAACACAACGACAAATGTGTATGATTTACAAAGTAAGAGTAGATACTCATTAGCCTATTCATATTACAATACGAAAGATTACGATAAAGCCAATAAATTATTTCGTGAATATGCTGACAGAATGAAAGCCTCGGGCGATTCACAATCGTATCAGGATGCAGTGATTCGTTTGGGGGATACTTATTTTGCCGCAAAAAGTTATGATGCAGCTTTGAAATATTATGACCAAGCAATCGCAGGAAAAGGTGCCGACCGTGACTATGCCAATTATCAAAAAGGCTTAGTTATGGTTCTGAAAGCAAATGAAGCGGGTGCAAGGGCTGCATTTCAGAAAGTTCAAAGTGATTTTCCACAATCTCTTTACGTTGATAATGCCATCTATCAAGAAGCAAATTTAGACTTTGTGGCGGGAAGATATATTCCTGCAATCACGGGTTTTACAAAATTAATCAATGAAAAACCGCAAAGTGCTTTAATTCCAGCCGCATTACTAAAAAGGGCGGGAGCATTCCAGAACACTACAAACCATGAAGGAGCTATTGCGGATTATAAAAACATCTTGAAAAACCATTCAACTTCTCCTCAAAGTAAAGATGCTTTGGCAGGTATTCAAGAAGAATTGAATGAAGTTGGTCGTCCAGAAGAATTCACTCAAATTTTATCAGATTACCAGAGAGCTAATCCATTAGATAATTCGGTAGTTGGCTTGGAATATGAATCTGCTAAAGGATTATTTTACAGTGAAAAATATGATAAAGCTGTCGTTGCTTTAACTGATTATGTTCGTAAAAATCCCACGAGTATTGAATCCTACGAAGCAAAATATTTAATTGCTGAATCTTATTTTAAGTTAGGAAACAAGCAAGAGGCTCTCAGCTGGTATTATATTGTGATTAGGGATAGAAAATATAAAGCTCTTACGAAAGCCATTTCAAAAGCTGCTGAAATTGAATATGCCGCTGGGAATTTTAAAAGTGCTATCACTAATTACAGAAACTTATTAGCGAGTGCAACCGATAAAAAAGACCAACAAACTGCCTTGATTGCCTTAATGGAATCTTATTATCAAACCACAAAAACGGATTCAACCTTATATTTTGCCAGAGAAGTTTCTAATTCGGGCGATGTGGTATTAGGTGCAAAAAGTAAGGCAAATTTATATTCTGGAAAGATTTACATGGCAAAAAATGATTATCCGAAAGCAACGGAAGCATTTAATCAAACCATTGCATTGGCTAAGGATGATTTTGGTGCTGAGGCTCAATATTTGATTGCTCAAATGTTGTATAATCAGAAAAAATACAAAGAATCGTCGGATATGATT
>JANXML010000346.1 GCA_025354645.1 Arcicella sp.
CGTTGGCAGAAATTTTGTGGCGACATTTTACGGACAATAATTCTAAAATTCATATTGGAAAAATTGAATGAATTATTTGCATTATTACCAATTTTTGGTAAATTTGAAGAAAAATAACAAAATGAGAAATACATCAATATCATTAGGAAACTATTTCGACCAATTTGTGGGAAGCCAAGTTTCAGTGGGACGATACAAAAATGTAAGTGAAGTTATTCGTGCTGGACTTCGACTCTTAGAAGATGAAGAAAGTAAAGTTATTGTGTTAAGAAATGCAATTCAAGAAGGAATTGATAGTGGAATTGTTCAGGATTTTGACCCTAAAAAACATCTTCAAGAATTAAAAATGAAACGAACAAACGATGGCAAATTATAACTTGACAAATAAAGCGTTTGAGGACTTGACAAGAATTTGGGATTATACATTTGACAAATGGTCAGAACAACAAGCAGATAAATATTATGAAGTATTGCTTGAAGGTTGTCAAGATATTGCTAACAATCCAGACTTAGGAAGAAATTATGCAAGTGTAAAAAATGAACTTTTTGGACTTAAAATAAACCGACACATTATTTTCTACCGAAAATTCAATGACAAACCAACTGAAATAACGAGAATATTACACGAACGGATGGACTTGAAAAACAAAATGACCGAATAAAAACTTCTGCCAACATGGGTTTGTGGCAATTGGGGCTGACGGAAAAGATTGAGCATTAAGAATTCTTTTGTACATTTGTTTCGGCTGACGGAAACCTTTTGAACATTTGTAAGTAACTCAACATCAGTAATTTATATCGACGGACGTTCGGGCAGATGAGTTTCAATTCCCCAACTTCCACAAGCCCCCGACGTTATGTGCTATTTTAAAAATACAACACTTAAAACCAAAAATAATGAGAACATTAGTTAAAATCGTCCTGACAGTAGTTGCACTAATTGTTACAATTCCAATTTTTGCAGTAACAAAAGAAATTCCAATTCTAAAATTAGCCATTGTTGCAGGACTTGTAGCGGGAGTAACAGCCATTTGGAAGTACAATCCCGACAAGAAAATTACAAACAAGTCAGAAAATATTACGAATCACCAACTTGACAAAAGACAATAGTTTATGTTTATTGACTATTATATTATTCTTGATATTGATGAGAACGCATCGCTTGATGAGATAAAATCTGCGTTTAAACGGCAAGCGTTGAAATGGCATCCTGATAGAAACATAGGTCTGGACACTACTAAACGAATGCAGGAAATCAATGAAGCATATCTTATTTTAAAAGATAATGAAGCAAGAAAAAGGTATAATTTAGAATATCAAAAATTCAAAAATTATATAATTCGAGAACAATCGGAGCATAATAAAAATAAACGAGGATATGCAAAAGAGGAAACTTATGAATATTCAGGCTATAATTTTGATGATGATACTCTGAATAAATGGATGACTAATGCAAGAAAGCAAGCTGTTGACTTAGCTAAACAAACAATTGAAGACTTTAAAGGTATGGCTTCAATAGGTGCAAAAGAAGCTGTGAAAGGTGCAGGGACACAATTTATTTATCAAATTATTGCAGGAATAATACTCGTACTAATATTTGCACTGACAAAAAATTGTGGAAAATAAAACAGCACATAACATGGGTTTGTGGCAAGTGGGGGCTGACGGAAGTTATTGAACATTGGTAATTCTTTTGTACTTTTGTTTCGGCTGACGGAAACCTAATTATCATTTGTAAGTAACTCAACATCAGTAATTTACATCGGCGGACGTTCGGGCAGAGGTGTTTCAAATACCCCACCTGACCACAAGCCCTCGACGTTGGCGGTCATTTTAAAACTCAATAAACAGACAAATACATGAATCAAGAAAATCAAATTAAAGCGGGCGACACCGTGAGACTAAAATCTGGTGGATTAAAAATGACCGTAGAAAGCGTACAAACAAACAATTTCGTTAAATGTCATTTTTACAATGAAAGTAAAGCGGCTTTCGAGTCAAGTTTATTTCCAATTATAATCTTACAAATTGCAGACTAATCAGCCTTGACCACGCTGAATGATTTTTCTATAAATGACAATTCCTAATAACTTTATTTCGATTGTTCTTTTTCGGAAATCATCATCACAGCGACCCTCAGACCGCATTTCGGTTACTGTTATCATAATATTTTGAATTACTTGAATGAAAAATAGTTTTATTATTTTTCAAATATACGATATTATGCCGACAAGACAAACAGCATTATGAGACATATTTTCAGAAACTTAGCTTACAAATCATCACCCGACAACGTGCGACAATTGGGCTTAAAATACAACTTGGATTGCCAATAAAAATATGACAAAACAAAAAATAGCTTACAAAATCATCACCCGACAACGTGCGACAATTGGGCGGACAGTACAGCATCGGACGACCAGTAAAAACGACCGCCAACATGGGTTTGTTGCAAGTGGGGGCTGACGGAAGTTAATCAACATTAGTAAATCTGTTCAGCTTTTGTTTCGTCCTACGGAACGCTTCTGAACATTAGTAAGTAATTGAACATTCGTAATTTATATCGGCGGACGCTCGGGCGAAAGTTTTTCAAATTTCCCACCAGCAACAAGCCCTCGACGTTGGCGGCAAGTTTTTTTCGGGATTTTTGCGGGTACACTTGGGACGGGACAGTTGGTGAAATATTGATATTAAAATCCCTAAAAAACCATCCGCCAACATGGGTTTGTGGCAATTGGGGCGGACGGAATAGATTGAACATTGGTAATTCTTTTGTACATTTGTTCGGGCTGACGGAACGCTCTTGAACATTAGTAAGTAATTGAAAATCAGTAATTTACATCGGCGGACGTTCGGGCAGAAGAGTTTCAATACCCCAACTTCCACAAGCCCTCGACGTTATCGGCAACCGTAAAAATTTACAGTCGAACTTTACATTATCAAATCATTTTTACTTACATTCAACAAATTACAAAATTACGGTAACTTTTTAAATCAATTATCCGTTTCAAACCCGCTAACTGAAAATGAGAAAACTATTATTTCTTTTAATTGCTACTCCGTATTTTTTGACGGCACAAACTAAAAATCCAACAACTCCCAAGAGTCAATCTCCAAATTCAAGATTTGCTAATACACAAGCAAACTCAAATAAGATAGCCAGTACAGATTTTGAGTACGACGCAGTGGGGAATGTAACCAAAGATTTAACACAAGGAATCTCAAATATAGATTATGTGAGTATTTCTCGTATGGAACCAGACCCTTACGTTGGTGGAATGAACTCTATAAGTGTCCATTTACCAAGACAGATAACCTTTCTGGACGGACGGAAAATTAAAAATCAGTACAGTGCTACTGGTCAAAAATTAGTTACCCAATTACTGATTAATAATGTCATCAGTGTTGAATATGCCTACGTGGGAAATATTACCTACATAAGAACACCTGGTAAAGATTGGAAACTCATTGAAATGAAAATTGATGAAGGGCGAGTTGTTCCAAAATCCGAGAATTCAACAGAGATGGTTTACGAGTATGACATTCAAGACCATACAGGTAGCCCACGAGTTTCATTCAGAGAAAATACAACTACTGGAAAAGCTGAAATCGTTAGAAAGCAAGACTATGACCCTTTCGGCTTACCCTTGAAAGGTATTGATTATCAAAGTCCAACGTTAGACACTTTATCAAAAAAATATTTTTTTAATGGAAAGGAGTATTTAGTAACCATCGGTTTGAATATGTATGATTATGGTTTACGTACTTACAATCCACGCTTAGGACGTTTTTACCAAATTGACCCCAAAGCATCTTTGATGCCTTCTTGGTCGCCTTATTCTTTCAGTTTCGATAATCCCGTTCGCTTCCGAGATTATGACGGACAAATTCCTTATCCAATTACCGTCAGGTCTTTCGCTCCATTTTCAAGTTTTGGATTTGGTTATCATGGAGACAATCGAGGATATTCAGCAAGTGCTTCTGTAACGGCACGAGTACATCAACAAATAAATTTTGATACTGATAAATCTGGAATTTCAGCGAGAGCATGGAGTTCTCCCACTTTTAGAACCGACAATCCAAGCGGAGCTAAAACAGCAAACTCTTTTGTGGATTTTACCGAAAACTTATCAATTAGCAATAGTGGCGATGCGAGAAGATTTAATTTTGGAACGCATTCAGCGGGTTCTAATCCTGATATTAAAGGTTCGCCTGATATTGATGTATTTTCAAACTTTTCAATTACCAACAATAAAAAAACAGGCTCTTTAACAATAAGCGGTTCACTAACTGGTGATAATTTCCCAAGTACAGAGGCGTTTATTTCAGACCCAAGTGGTAAGAGTGTGTTTTTAGGAATTGGGCAAATAGGAAGTGGAGTTAGCAAAGACTGGGGACCTTTAACAGAATTGCCTTTCAGCAATTCAACTAATCCAATAACAAATTTCAATCTTACAATTACAACCGATAAAAAAGGAAACTTTACTGGAGTTCAATCTGGTGGAACAACTTATGGTATTGCAGATTGGAATAAAAAATTCACTACTCAAAGTCCACAAAAATAATGAAAAAACTTGCCAGAATAATTTTAACAAATTGGATTAACTTATGCTTGATTTTAAGTGCGGTATATTTGTATTCCTTTATTACCGCATATTCTGATAAAACATTTAGTTTTAATGATTCTGTATTTTCTGCAACATATTTAATTTTTTATTATGGGATTCTTTTATGGAGTGGATTTATATTGAGTATTTTAGTTTTGGATATTGTTTTTTTTAGTTTTTACAAAAAAAACAAATTTATTAATTATAAATTATTTTTTGAATGGGCTATAATTAGTTTACCGTTTTTTTATTGGCTCATTATATACAATGAATATATTTTCCTTATTGCAATAATTAGTTTTTCAATAGGTCAGTATTTTAGAAAACTTTATATACAAAAACATTTGACATAGAAATATTCAATAACTTCCCAAAATCAAAATGACGTGCGACAAAACGGCAGCCGATAACATGGGTTTGTGGCAAGTGGGGCGGACGGAAGTTATTGAACTTTGGTAATTCTTTTG
>JANXML010000350.1 GCA_025354645.1 Arcicella sp.
GTCCAATTGTTCTTCCATTCTCGAAGTGCCATTCTGAGAACGGAGTCTAATTGTTCTTCCATTCTCGAAGTGCCATTCCAAGAACGAAGTCCAATTGTTCTTCCATTCTCGAAGTGCCATTCTGAGAACGGAGTCCAATTGTTCTTCCATTCTCGAAGTGCCACTTCGAGAACGGAGTCCAATTGTTCTTCCATTCTCGAAGTGCCATTCCGAGAACAGAGTCCAATTGTTCTTCCATTCTCGAAGTGCCACTTCGAGCTACAGTATTATTTCTCCAAAATCCCTTTCAAAGCAGTTAAGCCCGTTGTTAAATCTCGCCCTAAGATTTCGCTTATATCCATAAACATAAGTACGACATTGGTTGGATAAGCCATTGTGCCACTCATACCCCATTTCACTTTTGTCTGTGTTGCTGATACACTATCCGTGGTCATATATGCAGGAGAAGTGGAAGACATCGGTTCAAAAAAACGTAATTGAAAATCAATTCTTTCGCCTTCTGTAATCTTACTAATTTCTTGCTCTCCTCTTCCCAACTGTTTATTTTCACTATCCCAAGATGATATAAAACCCACTGTTCCGTCCGTTCCTGTGTATTCTTTTTTCATTTTGGGATCCATAGTTGCCCATTTGCTGTAATTACCTTGATTTTTCAAGAGTTTTACGTAATCAAAAACTTGTTGTTTAGGTTTATTAATGACGATTTCTCGTTCAACGGAATATTCTCTTTTTACGAAGATGGCGGCAATCATTACAAGTCCAATAAATATTCCGATGAATGTTAAGATTTTTTTAAGGATTTTCATTATTTTATTTTTGTGGTAAAATGTGGATTATTTTTTAGTAAATATAAGAAAAAAAAGGATTACCACATGATTGCGATAATCCTTTGAAATTATAGTAATAGTACTTTAGGTTTTTCTGTGTAAGAGGTTATGCTAAAACCCCAACCTTTTCCTCAGGAAAAACAAACTTAATCGGCTTAGAAACCTTCTCATTCATCAACGCAATTTCCAAGACTTCATCCACATAATCCACGTAGTGAAATGTTAGGTCAGAAATGTATGAAGTCGTGATTTCTTCGATGTCTTTGCGATTTCTGTAACAAAGGATAACTTCCTTAATACCAGCACGTTTAGCTGCTAAAATCTTTTCTTTTATTCCTCCTACGGGCAATACTTTCCCTCGTAAAGTTACTTCGCCCGTCATCGCTAAATGGGGTTTCACTTTGCGTTGGGTCAATGCCGAAGCAATGGAAGTGGTCATTGTGATACCCGCCGAAGGTCCATCTTTTGGCACAGCCCCTGCGGGTACGTGTACGTGAAGGTTATAATTTTCAAAAATACGGTAGTCAATATCATAGTCTTCCGCATGAGCCCGTAGATACGAAAGTGCCGTCATGGCAGATTCCTTCATCACGTCACCCAATTGTCCAGAGAGTGTAATGCCCCCTTTCCCACGGTTCAAAATGGATTCGATAAAGAGAATATCGCCTCCCACGGGTGTCCAAGCCAAACCCGTTACTACGCCTGCGGTGTCGTTGGTTTCGTATAAATCTTTATCAAAAACCTCTTGTCCCAACAGTTTCACGACTTCTTCTGGCTTGATATTTTTCGGATATTCTTCCTCCATCGCAATGGATTTTGTAACCTTCCGAATCAATTTCCCAATCTGTTGCTCCAACTTCCGAACGCCCGATTCACGAGTGTAGCCTTCCACTAATTTATGAAGGGCGGCATCGGTAATAGTGAGCGTTTTATTATCTAAACCATGTTCTGTCTTTTGTTTCGGAACCAGATGTTTTTTAGCAATTTGTACTTTTTCCTCCACCGTATAACCACTAATATCAATGATTTCCATGCGGTCACGGAGGGCAGGATGAATGGTGTCTAATGAGTTGGCAGTGGCAATAAACAAGATTTTTGAGAGGTCATACTCAACCTCTAAATAATTATCCATAAACGAGCTATTTTGCTCAGGATCAAGCACTTCCAATAAAGCAGAAGAAGGATCGCCACGGTGATCTGAACCCACTTTATCAATCTCGTCAAGTATAAAAACTGGATTAGCCGAACCCGCTTTTTTGATATTTTGAATTAATTTTCCAGGCATGGCACCGATGTACGTTTTACGATGTCCTCTAATTTCAGATTCATCGTGTAAACCTCCCAAAGCCATCCGCACATACTTACGACCCAAAGCCTTTGCCACTGACTTTCCAAGCGAAGTTTTACCCACGCCAGGAGGTCCATATAAGCACAGAATTGGGGCTTTCATGTTGCCTTTCATCTTCAAAACCGCCAAATATTCAATGATTCTTTCCTTCACTTTTTCAAGTCCAGAATGGTCATTATCCAGAATTTTTTGAGCTTTTTTTAAGTCGAAATTATCTTTGGTAGTCTCGTTCCACGGCAAATCGGTCAATAATTCAACGTAGTTCATCAACATTGGATATTCAGCCGACATAGAATTAGTACGCTGTAATTTATTCAATTCCTTCTGGAAATGGTCGCCTACTTCTTTACTCCATTTTTTATTAGCTCCTTTTGCTCGAATTTTATCAATTTCTGCCTCTGGATTCTCCACGCCCAATTCTTCTTGCAAAACCTTTATCTGTTGGCGGAGATAATAATCACGTTGTTGTTGATCAATATCACTACTGGCTTTGCTTTGAATCTCACGCTTAATTTCCAATAAATCAATGTCATTCATCATCAATTCCAACAAACGACGAGCTTGATCGAGACCATCCCGAATCTCTAATAATTGTTGTTTTTCGTTCCCCTCTGCGTTGACATTAGCAGACAAAAAATGAATTAAAAACTCAGGAGATTCGATATTATCAAGGGCAATTTGAGCTTCACGAGGGATTTCAGGATTTAAAAACAAAATCTTAGAAGCCATTTCACGCAAAGATTGAATCAAGGCTTTGTTCTCCTTATTTAGTTTTTTGGGTAATGTATCATCCCAATAAGCCACTTTTGCAGTAAGATTTGGATCTGATTTCGTATAACTTTCAACCTCAAAACGCTTACGACCTTGCACAATAATCGTGGTGTTTCCCCCTGGCAAAGCAATCATTTTGAGAATATGAGCCACCGTTCCTACTTTGTATAAATCTTCACCCGTTGGATCTTCTTTATTCGGATTTGCTTGCGTGATTACTCCCAAAGTACGGTTGCCTTTATACGCCTTTTTGACTAAGCGAATAGATTTTTGTCGTCCGACGGTAATTGGAATCACCATACCTGGGAACAAAACCATATTACGAACTGGCAGGATTGGTAATTCATCAGCAAGAACGCCTAATTTATCATCATCGTCGTCTTCTCCCCCAAGCGGAATTAATTCTATATTATCAAAATCAGTGATTTCGGCAAGTCTAAGGTTATTTAAAAATGTTCTATCGTAACTCATATTATTTAAACTGAAATTAATTGGTGATTTTGGTTTTGAAGTTAGCAAGCTATTTGATTTTCAGTGGTTTATGTCTTAAAATTACTATCGGGTAAATCTCCCATTTAAAACAGAATTTTCTGCCACTATGACATAACACATAAAATTAACGTTAAATTACACAAATCAAAAACTGATTTATTAAATGGTCAAATCGTGTGCCGCTTGACAAATTGGCAGGATATGTAATTGGAACGCAGATAACGCAGATGCTTCGCAACGCAGATTTAAGAGGATTAAAAATATAGAATTATTACCTTTCTACGAAACTAACTCAAATACTTAATTCCAAAAAAAAATCCTCTTAAATCTGCGTTGCCAAAGGCATCTGCGTCATCAGCGTTCCATTAATTACGAAAACAAATCAATGATATCATTTTGAGATAGTTTCTTCAAGAAACCATCTTCCGTGCTAATTATGTCCTTGGCGATGTCTCGTTTTTTGTCTTGAAGCAATAAAATCTTCTCCTCAATGGTGTCTTTACAAATCATTCGGTAGGCAAAAACCTTCTTTTTCTGACCAATTCGGTGCGTTCTATCAATGGCTTGTTGTTCAACAGCTGGATTCCACCAAGGGTCAACTAAATAAACATAATCCGCTTCGGTTAGGTTAATTCCAACCCCTCCCGCTTTCAAACTCATCAAAAACACTCGACAATTATCGTCTTCTTGAAAGTGATTTACACGGTCGGCACGGTCGGTGGTTTTGCCGTCTAAATATTCATATTTAATTTTATGTTTCTCTAAATGACTTTTAATTAAATCTAACATTTTCAAGAACTGACTGAAAATCAAGATTTTATGGTTTCCTGCATTCTCTTCAATTTCACGAATAATCTCTTCTAATTTTGCCGAATTTTGGTCATATTCTGTGTCATCGTTCAATAATGCAGGACTATCACAGATTTGTCGGAGTTTTAAAAGGGCTTCTAAAATCAAAAATGAAGATTTTGCTTTGCCATCAACTGCCATTTTATCAACTAATTTTTGGCGATACATTTCTCTAAAAGTATCATAAACCTTACGTTGCTTTGGGTCCATTTCGCAGTAAATAATGCTCTCAGTTTTGTCTGGAAGGTCTTTTGCTACTTCCTCTTTTGTACGTTTGAGCATGAACGGATACACAATTTTTCGTAATTGAGCCGCCTTTTCCTTATCCTGCATTTTATCAATCGGCGTGGCAAATTCAGTCTTAAAAAACTCCGCACTTCCCAACAATCCAGGATTTAAAAACTCCATTTGCGAATACAAATCGAAGGTATTATTTTCTACGGGCGTACCCGTCATGACCAAACGGTTGCGAGAATTCAATAAACGGGCAGCTTTTGAGATTAAAGAATCAGGGTTTTTAATGGCTTGCGACTCATCAAGGACGATATAGTTAAAATCAAATTCACGGAATAGTTCAATATCTGAACGTACCATTCCGTAGGTTGTCAGGATAATATCATAATCTCGCCAATGCTCATTTACTTTCTGACGAGTACCACCACGATGAACAAATAACTTCAATTTAGGACAGAATTTTGCCGCTTCCGCTTGCCAGTTAAATATCAAAGTTGTTGGCAAAACCACTAAGTTTGTCCCTCTTTTATCACGATTTTGTTGTTCTTGCAGGAAGGTAAGCATCTGTAAAGTTTTACCCAATCCCATATCATCCGCCAAAATACCACCCCACGAAAATTCATCTAAGAAATTTAACCATTTAAAACCTTCAACTTGATAATCACGCAATTTTGCATTGATATTTTTAGGTAATGGGATATCTGCCATCTCCTTGAAATTCAGCAATTTGTTCTTCTTTTCAAATAATTCTTGCTCTAATTCAAAATTATTAATTTCTTTTCCTAATTCATCAATTAACGAAAAATGAAGTTTAGAAATTTGTAATTCATCACCTTTCACTCGACCAAATTTCAGAATATTTTCATATTTTTTCAACCATTCTTCGGGTAACATTCCCAATGAACCGTCTTTTAATTCAACGTAGTTTTGTTTCTTCAAGACTGCCTTCTGAATCTCTTTTATTCCCACAAATTGGTCGCCAAATTGTACTTCAATGTGCATATCAAACCAATCAATTCCTGAACCAGTTTTAACGTTAAATACCGCTTTATTTGGGTTATACTTAAATTTCTTTAAATCCTTAAATCCCAGAATAGTTATATTCTGTTCTTTCATCGCTTCAAAGAATTTGAAAAGCCAACCTTCTTTTAAAACATCATTAAAAGGTAAATAAAAGAAGGGATATTGTTCCTGACTATTGAAATCTGGATTCTGTTCACGAATTAAATCATAATGATACTTTTCAGCATCGGGATTACGCTCTTGAATCGTGATTTTATCTAATTCGTAAGTGATTTTATTCAGTTTTTGGTCGTGGGAGAATTCCAAAGTAGCCCCCTCTGCCCCCAGAGGGGGAACTTTCGATTCTGCATTATTCAACGAATTTTCATCCGAGAAAGCTCCCCCTCTGGGGGCGTGGGGGGCTTGGGCTTCGTATTCATACACAGGAATAATCAACAAATTAGCTTCATCTTCTTTCAAATAAACTTTGGCTTCTTTGAAGTTAAGTATCTGATTTTCAATTTCTTGTGATATTTGTAAATCAATTGTAAACTTTTCAGCAAGGGGTAAAACAAATTCTTGAAAGAACCCCGAAAAGTTGGATTTACGTACTTTTATAATGCCATTTTTGGGTAAATAACTCAGCAAATTGGCAACTTCTGGATTGGCTAATTTATAAATATTTTTGCCGAAAGTACGAGTCCAATAACTGCCAGGATTTGTGAGTGATGCTAATTTTATTTTCTTACCATGAAGCTTGGTAAAACCTTCTAAAACCACAAAATCATCTTCCTCTTTCAATACGAAAAAAGGCAAAATTTGTTCTATTGAAATTTGAGCTTCTTCAATGTCCGTTTGACTTCCCACGTAAGAAGTTCTACTCGTAAATACTTGTTTATTAATCAGTAAGCTAAAAATCTTATTAAGCTTTTTATTAATATATTCTTCAATAATTGGAGCATCAAGTGCTGAAAGTTCATCCCGATTTAGATAATCATAAAAGTAAGGAAGATGTAATTCTTTCTTCTTTCCAAAATTCTTTAATCCGTCGTCTTTAATACTATTTACTAAGCTAATTATCTGATTATCAGTCTCTTCCATTTTTGGAAGGTTGTCAATATCGCTTTCTTTTAAGGTGCGAATATAGGTCATTTTGCCGTTTGCTCCTGCCTTATATGAGTAAGTATCTATCGCAATATCATTCACAAATTCTTCGCCTTTACAACGAATCACATATAAAATTTGACGTTGTTCTTTTGAACCTTCATCAATTCCAACCGAAAAAGTAGTCTCTGGAGTTCTGAAAATACGATTATTTAAGGCTCGCCAATTTTGAAATTGACTTACTTTTTGAATACTTGTATCAATCCGAATCAACTGAACTGCCCCATCTGATTTAAGTTTAAAATCAAATTTTCCTTTCAAATCATCTTCCAACGAAAAGCCAAATTCTGCTAAAAGTTTATTTTTCTCGGCAGTATAATCTCGCATTTTATCGAAAGGACTGTTGGCTCCATAAGTATCTCGAATAGAAATTAAAGCCGCCAATTTATGGATACAAGCCTGATTTTCAAGATCTTGCGAACATGAACAAGAAGTAGAAATTTCACCGTTAAATTGTAATTTGCTAAATTTTACGTTAAAAATCTCATTCTTATATTGGACTTCTACTTCGGCTTCGCCATTTAATGCTCGTGTAATTTGTACTTTTTTGACATTATTCCTGCTCTTCCAATCATCCAAAGAAACCAAGTTTTTCAAAGTCCAATCGTCAAAAGAGCTAATTCTGATGATGTGTTGAGAGGTTGGATAAGTCTTTTTCTTTGGGGTCGCACTTACCATCGGATTGAGATGTGAATATCTCGAAAGTTCATTTTCCAGTACCAATAAAGAGGCTACTCGGTGCTTACAAATTCCGCCCCAATCATAATCGCAAGAACAATTTGTATTAAGAATTGGAGTGTTCCAATTTTTGATATTTATAGTATAACTCTTTGATCCTGAACCACTTTTAGCTTTAAAAGTTGCCAATCCTTTCTCAACATTTGAGAAATTTTCAGTTGTGATTCCCCCGCTCGCAAAAATGGCTTTTCCCTTAGAAATACTTTGCGGCAAAGCATTAGATTTGAGGTATTTTTTTAATCTTTCAATAACAATTAATGACATATTGTTGGGTGCTGATTTTAAAATTTCGCTAATCCGCAAAGGTACGAAATTTGAGACTGATTAAAGAGGAGATGAAATAAAAGGTTAAGAAATAGATTTTTAACTTTAATAATAATTCACTAATTTGTATTGACAAACCACAAATCAGCAAAAGATGAACCACTTCTCACCTTACCCATTTGTCCGATACACCATTCTTCTCATCATCGGAATTTGCTTGTATAATTTCTTCCTAATTTTTAATCTTCCACTTTTTGCAGGAATTGGTCTTAGTCTTTTATCAATTTACTGTTCTCTTTTTATTTTTCGACGTAAAATTAAAAGCCAATTCTTGACTGGAATAGTGGGCGGATTAATTTTGATTTTTACAGGATATTTTCTTTCATTTTTACGAACAGAAAAAAATAGTTTTCATCATTATTCCCATCAAATTGGTAAGTTTGAATATTTTGAAGTTGTTATTGATAATTTGGTTGAAGAAAAAGATAATTCTTGGAAGACAGTAGGTATAGTTCGTTCAATAATTACAAATAATTCCATTTTACCTACTTCTGGCAAAATTTTACTTTATTTTGATAATAAAACCATTGAAAAGCCAAAATATGGCGATGTTTTTTTTGTAAAGGGAAATCCACAAGAAATTTCTTCGCCTAAAAACCCAGAAGAGTTCGATTATCAGAATTATATGCGTCGGCAAAATATTAGTTATCAACAATATTTACGAATTGAAAATCTCGAAAAAGTAGGGAATGAACCGTCTGACATTTTGATAAATTTTGCTTTACAAACAAATGCTCACGCAGACTCAATTCTCACGACTTTCGTTGAAGGCAAAAATCAGTATGGAGTTGCCAATGCTATGATACTCGGTCAACGAGATGATTTATCAAATGATTTGATGCAAGCCTATTCTGCAGCTGGTGCAATTCATGTTCTTTCTGTATCGGGTTTGCACGTTGGCGTAATTTATGCAGTTTTGTTGTGGATGTTTGGATTTATGAAACGAAGAGGGAGGTATGGCAAAATTGGATTTTTCTTTCTGATTTTTTCTGTTCTTTGGTTTTATGCATTCGTAACAGGTTTATCGTCTCCAGTTCTGCGTTCGTCAGTTATGTTTTCAATTTTTTTGATTGCTGAAACTTTTAATAAAAACAAAGATGGATATAATACTACCGCTTTGTCGGCTTTTGTGCTTTTACTTTATAATCCTAATTTTTTATTCAATGTCGGTTTTCAGTTATCTTATTTAGCCGTTTTTGGAATGATTCATTTTCAACCGAAATTAAATCCAATCTGGGTAATTGATAAAAAGAAAAGTTGGCTTCATTGGTTGGGTGATAGAACTTGGAAAGTTACAACCGTTGCCGTTGCTGCACAAATTGCAACTTTTCCTATTACTATTTATTACTTTCATCAATTTCCTAACTACTTTATTTTTGCTAATCCCATCGTGATTTTGTTATCAACAATTGTATTAATTAGTGGTCTGGGATTCATTATTTTAAGTCAAATATTATTAATTTTTAACCTTACAATAATTACTGAGTATTTTGGTCATTATTTGAAATATACAATTATTGGCTTAAATGAAACTGTACTTTTCTTTGAACGTTTACCCCTTTCAATAACCAAGTTTCTCTGGATTTCAACTTACGAAATGTGGCTATTATATGGTTTAATTTTTGGATTTATTGCCCTGTGGAAAACCCGCAAATTTGTTTGGGTATGGATAAACAGTGGAATTGTTACTATTCTAATTTTAATGAGTATTCTTGGAAATATACAACGTAAAGAGCAAGAGTTATTTACAATTTTATCTGTCCCTAAACATACGGCATTAACACTCGTTGAAGGTAAAAATGCACTAATTTTAGGTGACTATAGCTTTTTAAATAGTAGAAAAGAGGTAGGATTTAGGGTAAATAATTACTGGTCGAGTCGTGGAGTTCGAGATACTTTAAAGGTTAATTTATTAGAAAATTACAATTTAATAAATAGCAATATAAGAGTTCAAAATAAAGACTCAATTACTGTGATTACTTGGAAAAAAAAGACATTTTTATGGGTTGGGAAGAACCTAAAAAACAGGGATTTAACAATAAAAAACGTATTCTTTGATTATCTTATTTTAGCTAATAAATCAGTAAAAGATTTAAAACAAATTATTGAAAAAGTACAATTTAAAATTTTAATAATTGATGGTTCATATACTCGTTTCTATGCCGATAAATTATCTACGCAAGCGGAAGAAATGAATATAAAATATTATGATTTAAGTAAAAGTGGTGCATTGCAGATAGAATAATATTGCTTAATTTTAAATAAAAACAAAACTATGGAAGATTCATCAAGAAGAAAATTTTTACAAAAATCAACAACTGCATTAGTGGCAGGAACAGTTATGACAACATTCGCAAATTTGGAAGCAGAGGCAAATTTCAAAGATGACGTTCCTTTATCATTCGTTCACCACGTCTTCTTTTGGTTAAAAGATTCCAAAAATAAGAAAGATTACGACAAATTATTGGCGGGATTAAAGGGATTGGGCAAAATAGAACAAATCAAAATGTCGCACATTGGTTTGCCTTCGGTAAATAATTTTGATAAACCCGTTACAGACGCTTCCTATTCGTTTTCGGTATTATTGATTTTTGATAATAAATCGGATGAAGAGAAATATTTAGTGCATCCATTACATAAAAAATTTATTGAAGATCATAAAAATTTATGGTCGAAAGTAGTGGTTTATGATTCTTCGGCTATTGACTCTAAGATGAATATCGGAATAAAATTTTAGTGATACGATTTTACAGGAGCTACTGATATTTAAAAAATTGATTAAATACCAGTAGCTCCTTTACCGTTGAATATTTCTCAATAACAATTTTTAATTCCCATCACCCTTATTCTCCAAAAATAGTATTATATTCATTAATTATTTAGTTCAGTCTAATCTAAGTGTCTGCCCCCAAAGACATTATAACCTAAAAACATCGCCTCCGATGGGGTAGGAAGCCTCTTTATTAATGAAAAAAATTACTACACTACTCGCAAGTTTAATGTTGGGTCTATACACCAACTTTGCGACAATGGCTCAGGAAGATTTGAGCAAAATGCCCCTCCCAATGGATCCACGGGTCAAAACGGGTATTCTTCCCAACGGTTTGAAGTATTACATCATGAAAAACGCTGAACCCAAAAATCGGGCTCAACTGCGTTTGATGGTGAAGGCGGGTTCTGTGCTTGAAAACGACGAACAACAAGGACTTGCTCATTTCATGGAACACATGAATTTCAATGGAACAAAGAATTTCCCCAAAAATGAATTGGTGAATTTCCTTCAAAAATCAGGGGTTCGCTTCGGGGCAGATTTGAATGCCTATACCAATTTTGATGAAACAATTTATATGCTTCCCGTTCCAACGGACTCCATCGAAGTGTTCAAAAAAGGAATGCAAATTTTGGAAGATTGGGCTCATAATGCCACGCTCGACCCTTCGGAAATTGATAAAGAAAGAGGTGTGGTTTTGGAGGAATCTCGCACGGGCAAAGGAGCGGATGCTCGAATGCGTGACAAGTATTTTCCTGTGATTTTGAATAATTCGCAGTACGCCAAACGTTTGCCAATTGGGAAAGATGAAGTTCTGAAAAACTTCAAGTACGAAACACTCAACCAATTTCATAAAGACTTCTATCGTCCTGATTTAGAGGGAGTTGCCGTTGTGGGAGATATTGATGTGGCAATGGTCGAGAAGATGATTATTGAGAAATTTGGTAGTATTCAAAACCCTGCAAAGCCAAAGGAAAGAACCAAATATAAGATTCCATTGACGGGTGGCACAGACGTTGCCATCGTCACGGATAAGGAGCAACCTTATACCATAATTCAAATATTATCGAAACAAGAAAAACGGAAGGATTTAACTTATCAAGACCGTCGTGAAGGAATGTTACGTTCGCTGTATAATCAAATGTTATCGGCTCGTATTCAAGAACTTACACAAAAAGCTGACCCACCATTTTTGTTTGGATATGCAGGTTATAGTGGATTTTTAGGTAATCTTGATGCTTTTACTTCTTTTGTGGTAGCGAAGGGAGCAAACGTTGAAAAAGGCTTAGTTGCCATTTTGGAAGAAACCGAAAGAGCCAGAAAATTTGGTTTTACAGCTTCTGAATTAGCCCGTGCAAAAACGCAATATTTGGTTAATCAGGAGAAGGCGTTTAAGGAGAAAGACAAAACTAATTCCGAGCAAATTGTGGGCGGTTTAGTAGGGGCTTTCATAGATGATGAAAACTTGACTTCGCCAGATTTTAGTTTTGATTTTACGAAAAAATACTTGGAAGGAGCCAAATTAGAGGAAATTAATGCGTTGAGTAATACCTTAATTACAACCGAAAATCGGGCAGTAATTTTAATGGCTCCTGAAAAAGAGAAAGATATATTGCCAACTGAAGCTAAAATCAGAGAATGGTTGAGTTCGGCAGGTAAAAATGTAAAGGCTTATGTGGATGCAACGATTGATAAACCGCTGATTGCAAAATTGCCAACGGGTTCAAAAGTAACTGTAACTAAGCAAATTCCAGAAGTCGGTGTCACTGAATTGACTTTTGCCAATGGCGTGAGGGCAGTTTTGAAACCAACGGACTTCAAAAATGATGAGATTTTGATTGGTGCATACAGCAACGGAGGCACAAATTTGTATTCGGATAAAGATGCTGATAATGCCGCTTTGTCTTCAACAATTACGTCAATGGGCGGTTTAGGTGAATTTTCATCGACAAATTTGCAAAAAATGATGACTGGAAAAGTGGCACAGATTGCCCCTTACGTTACAGAAACTTCGGAAAACATCAACGGTTCGACCAATCCGAAAGACCTTGAAACGGCTTTGCAGTTAATTTACAGCGATTTTACGCAACCTCGTTTTGATGCTGAGGTTGTGAAAGGATTTGTGGCGAATGTCAGCACATTTTTGGAAGGGCAAGAGAAAACGTTAACCCCTGAAAAGGTCTATGGCGATACTTTAGGCATGATTTTGAGTAATTATGCTCCTCGAAATTTCCCTATGACGGCAGAACGTTTCAAAAAAATTGATGCACAACGTGCCTTTGATATTTATAAAGAACGTTACGCCGATGCCTCTGATTTTACGTTTTTATTCGTAGGAAATTTCAAAAATGACGAAATTAAACCCATGTTAGAAAAGTACTTGGGCGGTTTGCCATCGACCAAACGTAAAGAGACTTTCAAAGATTTGGGGATTCGTCCACCAAAAGGGAAAGTTGAAAAAACGCTTTACAAAGGAACAGAAGCAAAAGCACGGGTAACAATGGTATGGTCTGGTGATTATGAACCAACGCCAGAGAATGAAACCCAAGTGGAAGCACTATCAGAAGTTTTGGAAATTAAATTAATTGAGAAATTACGTGAAGAAGAATCGGGTGTATATGGGGTGGGTGTAAGTGGTTCTGTTTCTAAGATTCCAGCAAAAAGATATGACTTCAAAATTGCTTTTCAATGTGCCCCAGAGAATGTGGAGAAATTAGTAAACCGCACAATGGCAGAAATACAAAAAGTGAAAGATTCAGGTGCGGAAGCGGTTGATATTGAGAAATTTAAGGCAGAAACCAAACGCCAAACTGAAACACAATTACGTGAAAATGGTTTCTGGTTAGGGTATTTACAAGGTCAATATCAAGACGAAGAAGACGTTAAAGAGGTATTGAAAGAAGACGAAATGTTGAAAAAAGTGTCGGTAGAAAGTACAAAAATGGCAGCAAAAAAATACTTCGCTGAGAATATGATTAAGGTAATTTTATTACCCGAAAAGAAGTAAGAATAGTACTCATAAAAAAGACAATCCATAAGAATTTTTCTTGGGGATTGTCTTTTTTTATGAGTAATCGATTTTATTACTTACTCAGTTTCAAATGATACCCAACAGAGGGTGCGGGATAAACGTTTACTGAATTACTGTAAAATGATGAGGAATAACTTCTCGAATTAACAACAAGAAGATTTAAACTCAAATCAAAAGCGTGACGTTTTCTATCAAATCTGAACCCAGCTCCAACAGAATTTGCCCTTTCATTTGAGGTTCCGATAGCCAAGAAATTTTCTGAATAGAAAGTTAAATTGGACGATGTTTTTTTCATATACCCCAATGATAGTCCAAAAGAGCCTGAATAATTATTTCCTGTATAAAATAGAGGAGCAATATTAAAAAAACTCTCCTTTTTGCCAATGCTTAAGGTAGGAATAATTAGCGTAGTATGAGAATTACCCGCACCTATAAGATAACCGCTTACTGAAAAGTGTATTTTTTCAGTTGAAATTAATGTTGCTTTTGCCTTCAAATTGTAGGGAAATACGCTGGATATGGAAACAAAAGGTATTAATGCCGTACCAAAACCTACACTTATTCTACTTCCCAATGCCACAGAAACTTCGTTATAGTAGAGATAATAGTTATGATAATCAACATCCCCTTTCGTCATCGGAAACGCAGAGGGCGTAATATGAATGCGATCTATGAAGCGATTTTCGTTGTATAGATTATCAATACTTGCTTGATTTTTATCTAATTCCATACTTACAATTTGATTGGCAGGAATTGTTATTAAACCCATATTTTGCGTTTGGATTCTACTTTGTTCGGTATTTTGTTCCATTATTCTACCTTTCAAACGGGTTCCGTCTTTTAATCGAATAATAAATATATTTTCTGTCGTTTTAACAGTGTCTTTTTTGTAATAGTCTTGGGCATTAATAATGGATGCAGTTCCCAATAAAAGGTAAGCAATGAAGATTAGTTTTTTCATAGTAGTGTTTATTTATTGTATTTGTAAAATTTAGACAATAGAAAACCTCTTTTCCCCTATTCTCTTTCTATAATTTATCCGCAATCAATCTATCATTGGATAACCTCGGCACTTTGTTTTGTCCTCCCAATTTACCTTCTTTTTTCATATAATTAATAAAAGAATTTTTTGGTAATGATTTGATTTTCAAGGGTCTAAGAATATTTCCGACCATCAAATCATCGTAATAAACATTCAATTCAGCTAACTTTTGATTAACGTCTTGGGCGAAAGATTCCATATTTTTGGGTTCTCTTGAAAATTCAACTAACCACTCATGGTAGGGCATTCCGCCTTCGGGTGGGCTTACTTGTGGAGCAACCGTGAATTCTACTAATCCCACTTCGGGATGGCGTTGCATGGCATGTTGCATCGCTTTTTCTACTTCTTCGCCAATGACGTGTTCGCCAAATGCGGAAATAAAATGCTTAATTCTACCCGAAACTACGATTCGGTAAGGATTCAACGAAACAAATTTTACAGTATCACCAATGGAATATCCCCATAGTCCAGCATTGGTATTCATTACTACGGCATAGTTTACGCCCAATTGTACTTCTCCGATGTGCAAGCGTCTGGGATTTTCCTTAAAATAGTCTTCAACGGGGATAAATTCGTAAAAAACGCCTGAGTTTAATAACATCAAAAGCCCTTCTTCATTTTGGGAATCTTGATAGGCAATAAATCCTTCGGAAGCGGGATAAGTTTCAATAGAATCTATTTTACAACCGATTGATTCATAGAGTTTTGCACGATAAGGTTCAAAGTTTACACCCCCATACACAAAGAGCGAAAACTCAGGAAAAACGTCTTTAATTTTCTTCCCTGTACGTACCTGAATACGATCAAAATACATCTGTACCCACGGCGGAATTCCCGAAATCAACGACATGGGTTTGTCGATAGTCTCATCTATAATTTTTTCAAGTTTAGTTTCCCAATCATCAATGCAATTGGTCTCATAACTGGGCATTTGATTACTTCGTAAATAACTTGGCACATGATGATTCACAATGCCCGAAAGTCGCCCCGTAAAAATGCCATTTTTCTTTTCCATCTCAGGCGAACCCGACAAGAAAATGAGATTTTTATCCAAAAATTTAGCCTTACCCGTTTCATGTACATAACTCAACAAAGCATCTCTCGCTCCGTTGATATGAAAACCGATGGATTCTTTGGAAATGGGAATGTACTTTACGCCCGAAGTCGTCCCCGAAGTTTTGGCAAAATAAAGCGGTTTATCTTTCCAGAGAATATCAGGTTCGCCCGCTACTACTTTTTCGATGTAAGGTTTCAGATTTTCATAATCTTGAATTTTTACAGCTTGTTTAAAATCCTGATAATCAGCAATTTGAGCGAATTTGTTATCTTTTCCAAAAAGCGTATGCGAAGCCTCCGTAATCAAAGATTTCATCAAAGAAAGCTGTGTTTCAACGGCACGTTGCTCCCATTTTCGGCGATTATTTACTACGAAAGAAGCGAAAGGTTTAGCGAGTATTGAGCGGAAAGACATTTTTTTGATTTGAATATTGTGTGTTTCGTTAAAGAGTAATACCTTTTTTCTTTAACATCTCTTGAAAATACTCATAACTAACACCGCTAATTTGGAAAAAGTCGGCTAATATTTGATTGTTTTTACTGTTATATAATGTGTAACGTATTTTATAAACAGGTTCAACTTTTCCATATGAATCATCCTTATCAATACTTTTCTTGACGGAGAATACAATTACAGTTAGTAAATAATCAGATATATTTTTCTGTTGTATACCTTTTATTGTTGTAGAATCTGTATCAACCGAAGATGGATCATAGTCAAAAGTATTTACTACAAACTTTTTCTTTCCCAGACCTTTTTGAAACATTTCGCCAACCTTTGAATTTTCTTCCTTATCATAGATATTAATTTTTGTAAAAATGTTAATTATCTTCCTTTCAGGAGTAATTATAGCTTTTTTTTCTTGTGCAGAAATAGACAAGTTTACGAATAGAACAGCAAATAAAGTAGTAATTATTTTCATTTTTAATTTGTAATTATATATGTGAAGTATGATTGAATAAAATAGCTTCTTGCACGCCCTCATAAGTCAAATGAGGATATTTTTCTAAAATTTCTTGAATAGTTGTTCCAACAGCAATCCATTCTAAAATTAGCTGAACGCTTATACGAGTACCTTTTATGCAAGGTTTTCCACCAAGAATACCTTGATTAGAAATGATATGTTGAAAATGATTCATGTTATAAATATTTTGATAAGCAAAAGTAATAATTTTTATCTCTCAAACCGATACGTCAAACGATGATGCTCCGTTACGCCATACTCCAAAATTGCCTTTCTGTGTTTTAGCGTTGGATAACCAGCATTTTGCTCCCAACCATATTCTGGAAATTCTTTTGAAAGTTCTTCCATTAAATCATCTCGATAAGTTTTTGCCAAAATAGAAGCCGCCGCAACGGATAAAAACTTACTATCTCCCTTCACAATACAGGTATGCGGAATGAGCGGATAAACTGGAAAACGATTGCCATCAATCAATAAATGTTCTGGGCGAATTGTGAGTTTATCAATTGCTAAGTGCATGGCTTTCATGCTGGCTTTTAGGATGTTTATTTCATCAATTTCCTGATTTGAAACCTCCGCAATTTCCCATGCAAGGGCATCACGTATAATGTCCATA
>JANXML010000379.1 GCA_025354645.1 Arcicella sp.
AGCTCAATATCGTTCAGATAATTTTACGTTAAGTGCGGGTGATGAGGCTTCGTATCAGGTGGGACCACTGTCAGCAACGAAAAACAAAACCCCTGGTTCGCAAGGACGTGTGGGAATTGATAAGGCTGATATTACGGATAAGACTCGCTCAAATACTGGTTTATATGTAGACCTTGAAAGCGATATTTCAAATAAATTATTGGTTGCAGGTGCTTTGCGTTACGAAAATTACAGTGATTTTGGTAGTAATATTTCTGGAAAATTGGCTTCTCGTTTGAAATTGACGGAAGATTTAGCCATTAGAGGTTCTATTAACAAAGGATTTAGAGCTCCATTATTACAACAAATTGCCAATGCTGCCACCACTTCAACGGTTCAAAACGGCGTAATTAGAAGTACAAAACAATTGCCTTCTGACGACCCACGTTTGGCAAAAATTGGCATTGAAGACCCCAAAGCGGAAACGTCATGGAATTATAATGTGGGTATCACAGCAAAGGCAGGAGCAAATTTCTTGTTCACGGTTGATGCTTATCAGATTGATATTACTGACAGAATCATCGTTACAGAAAACCTTAACGTGAACAATATCACGGCTTTAAAGAATAATTTTACGGGTTTTCAAGAAATCACTTTCTTTACAAATGCCATCAACACAGGCACGAAAGGAATTGATGTGGTGGCTTCTTACAAAAAAGCGTTGGGTACAAAAAGTAAGATTACAGCAAGTGTAGCTTTAACCGTAAATAAAACCGAAATCACAGGCGTAAAAGCAACTCCTGCGGCTTTGCAATTAGATACGAAAGCAACCGTTTTGTTGATTGATACGGTCAGTAGAGCCTTAATTGAAACCAGTCAGCCACATTCAAAAGTATTGATTTCATTGGGTTATCAAATTGGAAAATTGAGTTTGAATCTTCGTAGCTCTTATTTTGGCGAGACTACGGCTTGGGAGAAATTAGCCAAACCCTTAACTGGAACAACAAATTTGCACCAAAGTCAGACTTTTGGCGGTAAAAATTTATTGGATGCTTCGGTGGTTTATAGCCTCAATAAATTCTTGACAATTACGGTTGGAGGAAACAACATTACGGACGTTTATCCAGATAAAGTTTATAGCAATTATTTGTCGTATTCAAACGGTCAAGTACCTTATTCAAGAAACGTAAATCAGTTTGGATTTAACGGTTCGTATTATTACGGAAACTTAATGATTAAATTTTAAATAGATTTGCACGCAGATAACGCTGAATAAGATTATGGCACGCAGATGACGCAGATGCCGTTGGCAACGCAGATTTACGCAGATTTTAATACTCCACATTCATGTTAGCAACTCAGATAAAAATCCTTTTAAATCTGCGTTGCGAAGCATCTGCGTTATCTGCGTTCCATTTTACCACTACCCATGACTAATCTTGTTCTTCTTTTTGTCTGTTTGCTGTTGGGGGTAATTCTCCAACGGGTAAAAGGTTTTCCGAAAGATGCTCACATGGTCTTGAATGCCATCATTATTTATGTTTGTTTGCCTGCTTTGACGTTGCTTTATACTACAGAAATTCATTTTGAGCGAAGTCAAATATTGCCAATTATAATGCCTTACATTTTGTTTGGAGTTGCTTTTGTTTTCTTTAAAATATTAGCCCCAATTGCTCAATTCGACCGTTCCACTACGGGAGCATTGACTTTGACGGCAGGAATTAGTAGTATTTCATTCGTTGGATTTCCAATTTTTGAGTTATTATTTGGGAAAGAAGGCTTACAAATGGGCGTATTGATGAGTCAGGCGGGGTCGTTCGTTGTGTGTGGGACGTTAGGGATTTTCACGGCTTCCTTTTATTCAAGTTCGGAAGTATCGGCTCTTAAAATTATAAAAGATATTTTTCAATTTCCTCCTTTTGTGGCATTTTGCATTGCAATTATTTTGAATAATTCTGGCTTTCATTTTTCAAGTATCGAGGCGGATATTTTACAGAAAATTGGCAGTCCGTTTACTATTTTAGCTTTAATTTCGATTGGCTTACAAATCAGTTTCAAAAGGAAAGATTTGCAGGTAAAACCGCTTTTATACGGTCTTTTTTATAAATTATGCGAATTACGGGTTAAAAATCAAGTAAAAGTAGGACAGCCGCAACCAATTTAGCGTAAATATGGACGAATAGTCCATTTTCAGACCTGACTTTTGAGGCAATGTGAATATTTGTTTTTTGTTGAATCCAA
>JANXML010000002.1 GCA_025354645.1 Arcicella sp.
TTCTTCGGTGGTAAGTAAGTCTAAGTTAATGTCAGCCATATTTTGGTTATTCGTTATTGGTTATTTGTTACCAGTTTTGACGTGAACTGATAAAAAATATTAGCAAAGATAATCACATTTTAAGAATTCTGGAATGAACACTAAGTTTCTCAAAATTTTCTGAAAGTTCCACAAGAAAAATTAAAAACGCTTTGTGAAACTCCGTGACCTAAATACTATTCAGAATAATATTTAAAAAACAAGGGAATCGTCTCGATGCCTTTATAAAAATTGAATAATCCAAAATGTTCATTAGGTGAATGAATAGCATCCGTATCAAGTCCAAAACCCATCAGAACGGTTTTTAAGCCCAATTCTTTTTCAAATAAAGCCACAATCGGAATACTTCCTCCACCCCGAGTTGGCACTGGTTTTTTCCCAAAAGATTCTTCCATAGCACGTTCAGCGGCACGATATTCTTTTGAGTCGGTGGGCGTAATGTAGGGTTCGCCTCCGTGATGTGTGCGTACTTTCACCGTTACACCTGCGGGAGCAATCGACTCAAAGTGTTTCGTAAACATTGCCGTCATTTTATCCGATTGCTGATTTGGTACTAAACGCATGGAAATTTTTGCGGATGCTTTTGAAGGCAAAACAGTCTTGGCTCCTTCGCCGATATATCCGCCCCAAATGCCGTTCACATCAAGCGTTGGGCGAATTGATGCTCTTTCGATGGTTGAATATCCCGTTTCACCCCGCACATCATTAATCGCTAAATCTTCCTGATAAGCCTCTAAATCAAAAGGCGTCAAAGCCATTGCTGCTCTTTCGGCAGGGCTTAATTCAAGAACATCGTCGTAGAAATTTGGAATCGTAATGTGATTATTTTCATCGTGCAAAGAAGCAATCATCTTACTCAAAACATTAATCGGATTTGCCACAGCACCACCATAAACGCCCGAATGTAAATCACGATTTGCTCCTGTTACTTCCACTTCCAAGTAACTCAAACCACGCAAACCAACATCAATTGAAGGAATATCGTTGGCAACAATGGCAGTATCCGAAATCAAAATAACATCTGCCTTCAATTTCTCTTTATTGGACTTTACGAACGTGCCTAAATTGTCAGAACCTACTTCTTCTTCACCCTCAATCATGAATTTGACATTGCAAGGCAGTGAATCGGTCGCCATCATGGTTTCAAATGCTTTGATGTGCATATAAACTTGCCCTTTATCGTCGCAAGCCCCACGAGCGTAGATTTTTTCGTCTTTTATTACGGGTTCAAACGGTGGTGAATCCCAAAGATTTAGGGGGTCGGCGGGTTGAACGTCGTAGTGTCCATAAACCAAAATAGTTGGTAAAGATTTATCAATAATCTTCTCTCCGTAAACAATCGGATGTCCAGCGGTTTCATTGATTTCAGCCAAGTCAGCACCCGCAGATTTAAGTTTTTCACAAATGAATTCTGCCGCCAAACGCACGTCAGTTTTATATTTACTATCAGCACTTACTGACGGAATTCTCAAAAGTTCAAGTAATTCCGAAAGAAAACGGTCTTTGTGTTGTTGGATGTATTGTTGCATAATTTGTTGATTTTAAAACTTCCACAAAAGTAAAAAATGAAGAACCAAAAATCAGAAAATCTGACCTTTAATTCTTCATTTTTACAAATTAATAATATATCTTGTAGATTCTATGTTGCCTACTGTTTTCTATGTGGTTGCAATTATAACGCCTTTCTTTTTCTCAAAAACATTTTATTTTCCTGACCCTTAAATAATTTCACAATATTCTTTCGATGTGTTAAAACAATCATCCCAAAAAGTAAAAATCCAAAGATAATTACCAATGTATTTTCAGGTCCAAAAGTTTTTAGCAATAATAAAATAGGGAAAGACAATGAAGCAATAATTGCACCCAACGAAACGTAATGGAAAGAGATAAATACCAAGAAGAAAATCACCATACAAACCAAAGCCGCCTCTGGATGCACTGACATTACCATTCCTAACAACGTTGCTACGCCTTTTCCACCTTTGAAATTAGAAAACACGGGAAAAATGTGCCCAAAAACTGCCGCA
>JANXML010000058.1 GCA_025354645.1 Arcicella sp.
ACAAAATATCAAAGACTTTGGGGATTGCTTACGGAACGGTTTACAATTATCGTTCTAAAATGAGTAAAACTGAGGAATAGTAACTAATTGTTTAGGTTGAAACAGCTACTTTTCGTCCAATTGTAATGAGAACCTCAATTAGGCGTACCTTTGAATACAATTATCAACACCCACTTAAAATTTGGAGAATACCAATCTTTGAAGAATTATATTACCAAGCGAATACCAAAGAAATAAAGTGGAAACCGACTGGTAAACTTTATTTTTGGCTTTTCGTTAAGTAACTGATAATCAGAGGAAAACTTTCGGTATTCCTTCGGTATTCCTTCGGTATTTCGAAGCGTAAATAGGCAGGTTTACCACCACTAAGTAGATATAAAACCATTTTTGATACCCATAAATTTGGTTATGAGTTCGTAATTAGCGAACTTTGTTATTCATAGTAATCCATGATTTATGAGGATATTTTCACAAAGTACCTTAAAACATTTTTGGGCAAAACACCCTAAATCGGAGAATAATTTAAAAAATTGGTACAAGAAAATGAAGGAGAAAGAGTACAAGACTCTTTTAGAAATTACGTCCGATTTTTCCAAAGCCGATGCAGTCGGGAGCGATAGAGTAGTATTTAATATAAAGGGTAATGATTACCGATTAGTGGCAGGATTTAACTTTGACTTTCAGTTTTGTTACATAAAATTCATAGGTACGCACAAAGAATATGATGAAATTGATGTTAAAACAATTGAATTTAATCCATAGCAATAGATAAAATGGAAGCTATCAAACCAATCAAAACAGAGCGAGATTATAAACTTGCTTTGCAGCAAATGGAAAGCCTTTTCCATGCAAAACCCAATACAAAAGAAGGGGATATTTTAGAGTTATTAGCCTTAGTGATAGAAGATTACGAAGATAAAAATTATAAAATAGAATCCTTGACTCCTTTGGAAGCTCTCAAATGCGAAATGGAAGAGCAGGGATTGAGCCAAACAAGTTTAGCCCAACGAATCGGCATGAGCAAAAGCACGATTTCAGAAATTTTGCAAGGTAAGAAACAAATGAGTGTTAGATTTATGAAGTACCTTCACAATGATTTAGGGATTTCGGGTAATGTTTTACTGGCAGGTTAATATTCATGCAGTAATCAAAACCGTAAATTAATTGTACGGAAATTTCACTTATCAAACGAAATGATTAGTCATAAACCGTAATTTTTCGGCAAATTGTTCTCAGAGCATTTATACAATATATCATTGTGAATTCAATTTTCTTATGATTTATTAAAAAGTGATTTGTTCGTAAGTAATTGCAAATCAGATATTTACCAATAAATAAAACTCATTATTCGCCCTGGCATATTCAATATAAAATGGAAATAGAAACCTTAACATACGGTAAGAAAATAGAAGAATTGAAAGCCATGATTTCAAAAATCTACGATGATGCCGAGTGGCTACGTGATTGTGCCACCATAGAGGAGAAGAAGCATTGGAACGAATTGAGAGGTATTTTTTCTGATGCAGATAAGCCATTGAGAAACCTTTTACGTGATATGAGTGAAAACCGATTCAATAGCGAACTTTGAAGTAAAAGCCTTCAATATACTCATTATCCCTTTTGTTAATTAAAAATGGAAATGAAAACCTAAAATCAAAACGCCCCAAATTCATTATAAAAAAGCCATTTGGAGCAAACTGATAGCTATTTTAGAAGGTTTATCAAGAAAGTAAAAGCCCTGAGAATCGTTTAATTAAAATTGTTGCGAGACACGATGCAGAATAATATATTTACAATTGTTAATTAAGGACAGGCACTATAAAATATTGAGTAGTAAAAATGTATTTACTGACAAAATGACATAAATGCGAAAATAATGTTAAGTGTTCCACGGAATCTTATTAATTAAGGAATTGAGTATTATTTATATAGTTACATAAATCATATAACTATATAAAAATAGAGTAGATTAAAATGAGAATCTTGTCAAAAATAATGTAAGGTCTTGATATATAGATAGTTATATGATTTTTATCTGAAATGACAATTACTTTTTCCTCTGATAAATAGCTAATAATCAATATTTTTGTAACGTTTGGTGGGAAGTTTGCCCCAGATTTAAGCGGGTAACATACTGCATTTATAAAACGCTGAGAATCGTTTATTTGAAATAATGTCAGGACAAGAATATTTTACGGAAGTCGTGGGGAAAGTCGCACTTTTCTTTAATAAAGCGGTAAAGTAAGACTGTTAATGAAAATAGATTTATTGTAAATATTTGTATTTCAGTTAGTTAACAAAGATAGGTCAATAGTTAGTAAGACACCTAATATAGTTGTCTTACTAACTATTGACCTATTTGCTACGTATTAATTTGTAAAGTACATTACAAATTAATACGATGTTTTTTCATTCTGAATCATCTGATTTTTGATTAACAGTTTTATCTATTATCTCAATTACCAATTCTTTCATTGATATCCCTTTATTAGCGGAATATACTTTTAATGTTTTATGCAGATATTCGGGAAGCATTACATGAAATCCAATCATTAGTTCTTTTGGTGTATTTTCAATTTTTACAGGTACAACTTCCTGTATGGGTGCGTTTGGTATCTGTTTAAGCCTATCTGCAAACCCCTTTAAAACTTCTTTTTCGTCTTTCTTTTTCATTTTTGCTATTAACTATTTAGATATTAAAATATTTTTGTATTTAGATATTAAAATATTTTAATTAGTTCTCTAAAATTTCCATGAGTTCTGCCACCAATTCAGATATTTCATTTTTTGCTTTTTCATCATCGGTTGAGAAAACTCCTCCGAACAGAGGCGATTTTGCGTAGCTCACTCTCTGCATAAGGACGGAAGACATAATTTCGATACCATTAGATTGCTCTTTTAATATATCCTTTATTTCTTCTGTGAAATTTGTTCTCATTACCATATTTAAAAGTATTCCAGCTTTCAATTTTGGATTATGACTTTGTGCTTCCTTCACCAATGAAATTGTACCCCCTATTGCCATAATATCCAATAAGCCTACTTTTGTCGGTATGATTACTAAATCTGACATTTTTAAATATATAGGAAGTAAATTTGATAGATATGGTGGTGTATCTATTATTACCACGTCATAATCCATATCGTCCTTAAAATCTTCTTTGGGGATAAACTCTATCCCTTTATCTTGTATCATTTTGCTCATATTCTGTGCTGACCGTTGAGGGTCAAGGTCTAATATAGCAACCTTCAAGTTATCCTTGAAGGCAAATGCGAGGTTTAGAGCAATAGTTGTTTTTCCAACCCCACCTTTCTGATGAGTTATTGTAATTGTTTTCATATTTTTGTATTAAAATATTTTAATACAAAAATATGAAAATATTTTAATATTAAAATAAAAATGTATTAAAATATTTTTACCTCATAAAATGACCGACTTTTTTACAACTAATAAATTTAAAGACCGAAATTTTTTGCTGTATAAGCCCCAATATTGGTTATTTCCTTGTTTATAACCTTCAAATGAATATCGTAAAGAGCTTTATTGATTTCAGCAGGAGAGAAGTTTTCTAATACCTTACTGGCTTGGTCTTTCCGTAAATGAAATTGAGAGATAAGGCGAGTGAATATTGGAAGGTTAGAGTCATCGTAAGAGTATTTTGTGGGTTGTTCTGCATAGGTTACAGTAAATTCTAATTGGTCAATCGGTTTTCTCCCACGACCAAGTTTGGCACCTTCAATAGTTTTATAGGTAAAAGAAATATCTGATTTGGCATTTATTTCTCGCTCTGCGGGGTCTAATACAGCAGCTTTGAAATGAGTAAATTTTTCATACTTATCTCTACCAGTAGTTTCGTCAATTAATTGAAGCCTCTGTTTTAGCTCTAATAGATTGATTTTGAAAGACTTATCTTTCATATTTTTATACATTGAGAAAATTTCGTAGAGTCTTTTTGCATAAATAGTATGAAGATTTAGAGCAATATTTAGTTGAAATGTCGTAAATTCTCTTTTTAAATCTATATAAAAAGGACGAATTTTGGGCGAAATAGTGATTTCAATTATACCTTGTCCCTTAACATATTCAGCACTTGAAACGAAAGTCGTCTGCAAGAAATTACCGTTTGTGAGCGTACCTTGAAGCAATCGAGTTACGAGTTTTGCCGTTGCTTTTTGAAAATCAGCGTACTTAATTTCTGTACCCGTTAATAGCATCAATTCTCGCGCTGATACCAAGTACATCTTTTCTGAGTTGTCTTCTTTCCTGATTTGAGACATTACCATATAGATAATGTTTTTCTCCAAAGCTGACATTTCATATTTTGCAGAAGTAATAAAGTTGCTTTGCCAAAGTGTTACCTCGTTTGTGGATTCTTTCTGAGTCATAAATTATTAGAAATATTTACCAAATATAATAAGTTGTATTTTAAAAGACAAGTACCACTAATAAAAACAACTAATTACCGACTTTTTTACAACTTTTAAAATGCGTTTCACCGACTTTTATACAACTAATTACCGACTTTTATACAACTAATAGCTTCGTAAGTAGTTAAAAATCAAACAGTTATGAAGCCTTCAAATAATAACAAATAAAGAAAATAAAAAATCAAATAATTGAAGATTCAAATTTTTTGTAAATTAACTAAAAATAATAGTGTTTAAGTCATTTTTTGCTAAGTTCTATCTTGGTTTTAAACCGTTTAGATTTTTATCTCTTTTTTGGGCTTTTCTTTTAGCTTTTAACGAGTTTTTACTTGTTTTGAGTAGAAATGTATATTTTAGTATATTTTAGACGATTTAAGACCCGTTAAAAGAAGTTTCGCCTGAAAACTAATTTTTTAGTTTTCAGGCGAATTTATGGGTTTCGTACCCTCTAAATTTTTACATGACGAAAGATACTATGATATTATTTCCCATCGTAAGGATTAAAAAACTGCCAAACCAATTGATTGCCGTAGCTTGAATATCGGAAGCTCCGCTATCCAATTTTCTTTTGACTTTTATCGCCCCGATAATACCCACGAAGGCAATTAGGATAACCCTAATGATACTGAACATTTTTGGAGCTTCCGAAGCACCCACGCCAGCAATGACTAAAAATAGTAAGGATAGTGCAAGGAATCTTTGTCCTTGTGAATTGTTTACAAGTTGTTTCATGGAATTTATGTTGAGTTAGTTAAATTTTAAAAATTCAGTTAGTCTTTTGTTTTTATTGTGCGTGAGCCTCTTTACTAAAATGCAAAGGGACTAATACTCTGTCTTTTTTATTGTCATAAATGTAATGTTTCCCTGCCTGAGTCGATTCTCCTTCTTCTGGGATAGTGAGTATTAAAAATTCTCCCTCCCTTCCGTCAGGATTCGTTTCAATCGTAGCATTTTGAAATAAAATATCATATTTATAAATTTTAGGGTAGTTGATTAAAGTATTAGTTATTTTTCGGTATTCCTCTTGCCGTTGGTAATAACGGTCATAGATGAAAGCTCCTAAGCAACTCAACAGGAATATGGTCAAACAAATTATGCCATATTTAGTAAGATTGTGTTTTACGACCACTTTTGGATTTTCGGTAATGATTGCCCCTTTTTGTTTACCAATCGCCACCACCGCCTTGTCAAGAGAATCCGTATACTTTTGGTGGTGTAATTCTTCTTGTCTCATTTTTTGGTCAAACTTCTCATTTTGTTTTTGGTGTAACAGGGCACTTTCTTGTTTTTGTTGCTCATACAAATTTTGATTCGATTCTAATTCTTTTCGGTGAGCGACCTTTTGCATTTCAAAAAGTAAGAGGACTTGTTTGTTCATGGTGATGCCAAACTCAGCCTGATATTGTCCTTGCAATTTAGTAAAGTCAAGGTCTGATAATTCTTGTGGTGCTATGGTATTCATATTGGTAAACTGATTGATTTAAAGATTTTGTATTTCTTGTTCGACAAGCCATTGGGTAATCATGTCGGGAAAATCATCGAGGGACTTTCCTTGTTGCACCATTTGGCGTACATCGGTTTCGGTTTCCGAACCTTTCCCGAAATCCCCAAAAGGTTTACAAGACAGTTTGAACCTTTGGGCATAGGCTCTTACTTGTTCCAGTTGTTTGTCGGAATTACTAAATTTTTCAAGGTTTGGATAAATGATAATGTCGTGATGTTCTCCAAATATTTGTTGTACTTTTTCAAGATAGCTCATACAAGATAGATAGTTGGTATTGCCAGCCACCACCACTTGAAAAATAAATTTCAGATTCAATTCTTTTTCTAACTCCCTTAATTCCCCAGGTTGAAATAGCGTAATAAATAATTCTAAAAATTGGTCAGATTCCAGCGTTCCGAAATCAATAAACACCCTATCATACGTAAAGACATCTTTCCCAAACCGAGTGAGCATTGCCATAAAGCGTTCTCTTTCAATATTTTTTTGTTCATCCAAAATGTTAAAAAATACAACTCTCTGTCTATCTTTTTGGGAAAGAAGGATATTCTTTTTAGGCAGGATGAAACGCAGATTTTGAGTAGAGGAAGTTTTGCTATTGAAATCAGCATCAATGAAAAGCGTGTTTTCATCTTGGTAATGTTTCAGCCCGAACAGGTAGGTTAAGAAAGATTTACCAGCCCCTCCTTTTCCTTGTACTTGACAATAAATGTATCGAGTATTCCTCATAAGCAATCCCAGAAAAAAATATAAAACAGGTTAATAAAACAGGCTATTTTAGGAAGCTGTTAAAAGCCTAAATTCTTTTCGCCTTCCTGATTAAAATTCCTCCAATTCAAGGTTTTAGGGAAGCTCTCTTGGAGGGGTTCATTAACTTCAATTTTTGGTAAATTTTCAGTAGGAGTAGAGGACTTAATTTCTTCACTATTGCTGTTTATAATCACTTCTTTTTCCCCCGATTGTACTTTTATTTTTTTGGGTGATACTGTTACCTTGGCTGATTTTGTACTTACTTTTTTGGCTGCCTTTTTAGGATTTTGTAATTTTTTAGCGACCCTAATCCGAGTCATATCAATGGTGGATTTAGAAATTGTAATTCCTAAATCCTGAGAAATATAGGTAGCGATAAATTCAGCCGTATGGTCATAAGTAAACACGGATTCATACACTTTATACAGCATAAAATTTCGTTTCCTCCTATTGTTGAGAAAAGCCTCTTTCACCATTTCTTTGGTAAATTCAATATTCATAGGGCATCAATTAAGGGAAAAATGGGCAAAAGCGTTAATTTTTGCAATTAGTGCTAATATAGTGCTAATTTAATGATTAATTATGTTAAAATAACCTATTAAATTAACGCTTCATTAAGCCTTAAACTTTACGTTATTTCATTAATTAATGAAATAACGTAAAAATCCATTAATTAATGAAATGGAAGCCTTTTTTTCTATGACGAAGATAAGTAAAAGAATTGAGAAAACGGGAAAAATAGCGAGCTATTTTTTAAAAGGAGAGAGAGAAAATACAGAGAAATATTAATTAATGAAATATTTGGTAGATTGGGAAGCGTTTAGTAGTTTTATTTATCTTTTAAAAAAAGAGCAAGGTGTGTCAAAATGTCATAACAAAATATCACTATCGTTCTATTTTGCCATTCCATTTCGACCCGCCCCCTTCCTTACGTCAGTGGGCTACCCCTTGTTTTTTTCGTAGCTTGCCCCGACTTTGTCAGGGGCATCGCAACGAAAAAAAAGAAAAGGCAGAAATTTTGTATGATTTTATCCTTTGATATTTTAAGATTGGTCGGTGGAAAGTAATTTTATATCGGTAATATATTCCGTGGTGCAGTATTACAAAAAAAGAATAGATTTATGGCAGAGCAAGCAGTAAAAAGTAAGCGATTGAAGAAAGCGAAAGAAGTTCAATCGCAGGACAAGCAAAACCCCAAGACTACCCAAATTCAATTTCGGGTGAGTGTGAAAGACAAGCGGCAATTGGAAGCAAGAGTGAAGGCAAGTGGTAAGAAAAAATTGAGTAATTATCTTTTGGAATTGGGTTTAAATGCCAGTGAAGAAATGGTAGAAAAAGTTGTTGAGAAGATTGAGGAAGACAGTGAATTAATTAATAGTTTATGGTTTTTGCGACAGAGTTTAATTCACGTAGGAAACAATTTGAACCAATTATTGAAGAAGAGTAATACCTTGGGATTTTTGTTACATTCCGAACAACGACAGGTCGTTCAATTAAGCCAGCACATCGAAGCCCTTTGCCAAGAAATTAAGGAAAAACTATGATAATTAATTCAGGTGTCAGTCAGAGTTATATGGGTAGTGCCTTATATAATGAACACGGTTCAAGAACCGAGATGAAACAGCGACAACAAGAAGCTGCGGCAGAGAATCGCCCTTACATTCCCAAGGGTGAATTATATTATTCTCAATGTTGTGGTTATGATAGTAAAGACATTGGTGAGCAGATGGAAAACTACAAACAAGAGCGGAATCCCAAGTTAGTAAAATGTGCCTACACTCCTTCCATGAATTTCGCTCCCGAAGACCGAGGAAAATTGAGTGAAGAGCAAAAATTAGGGATTATTCTTGAATTTGCGGAACACATGGGATTTGCACAAAACCAATACTGTGTCCATCGGCACGATGATAAAGCCCACGAACATTTTCATTTTGTGGTGAACCGAATCGGCTTTGATGGGAAGACTTGGGATGATGGATTTAGCAAGCGGCGAGTAAATGAATTTTCGAGGAAAATGGAGCTAAAATATGATTTACGGCAGGTGGTTGGTAAGTCGAGAGAGCGGTTAAAACAGACAGGGAAAGACGAAAATTTTGTGAGTCAGAATCCTTATTTAGCACCTTTGCGAAAAGATATAGACGAAGCGATATTACAAAATGATGATTTCAAAGGCTTCAAAAAAGCGATGGAAAGTAAGGGGTATAAGGTTCAAACGGGTTTTGGATTAGGTTATACGAATGCCAAAGGTGTCAAAATTGGGAGTAAAGAATTGGGTGAAGGGTACAAGAAAAATGAGGTTGATAGTCGAATTGAAACGGGACGATTGAGTCGAGAGCAGGAGCGAGAAGCCACCCGAAAATTATTAATTCAACGAGGTATCGAAGAGCAGCAACGCATGGCGGAAGTTCGAGAAAAACAGCGATTGCAAGAATTGGTACAGGAGCAAGAACGAGAAGCGATACAACGAGCAAAGGTAGCCGAAGAGCAAGCCAAGCAAGAAAAGCAGAAGGAACAATTGCGAATAATCCCCATATTTCAAAAACGAAGCGGTGGAAGGGGAATGTAAAAATTCAGCAATTATCCTAAATAATTTGATAATAAAGAAAAGAGTTGTAACATTGCGAAAAATATAAACGATTTAAAAAGCAAAAAAGAAATAGTTTAATTAACATATAGATTGCGTTTTTACTGAAAAATTCTGTGTTCGAAAATCTGGTACATTTTCATTAATTAGACAGAAAATAAAGTTCAAACGCCACGTTGAAAAGCGTGGCGTAACTTTATTTTGTCTAATTGGTTTACCAGAGCCTCGAACACAAAGTATGAGTTTACGTTCACGCTTTTTTCACGCCCAGCCGTCAGCTTCATACTTTCGTCATTTCTGAAAATCATTCAGAAAATCCCTTTCAGTTTCATGGAATCGTCATTTTTGAATTTCAACAATTCAGCCCGAAATTCTATACACCCATGCAAGAGCCTGATTTCTATTTAAAATTTGATAGAGCTGTACAGACTATTTACGAATTAAAATCTATTCATCTGAGCCACTTATTGAGCGAAGAAGACGAAGCCAAAAAAGATAAAATTCGAGCAGCGTTGAGCCAATTAGATGAAGAAAAACGATTACTTTATTCACTCAAAGCAGTTGATATTGAGTCATTCATTGATGAATTAAGTGATAAACATTCTCTGATTCAACCCTAATTTTTTAATAAAATGTCCTACCGTAAAATTACCTAATCTAAGTAAATGCGTAATTCTACGCTAAAATGCGTAAAAAAGTATTTAGAGATTTGTGGAAGGGTATAGCTTACCCAAATATTATCTTTTCTGTAAAATATTAATTAAAATAAATCAAACCGTTCACCGCCCCCCTATTGAGGCTATTTATCAAAACAAACCATGAATAAAATTCTATTCAGAATTGTGTGCTTAGTGTGTCTAAGCACCAGTTTTAGTGTCTTTTCCCAAGAGCCAAACCCAACTAATCCAGAGCCAAAGCCAAGTAAAGAACAGCCTTTGGACAAACCTACGGAGCTTAAAGAAGCCCCTCCCAAACAAGACCCAGCCTTAGCGGATAAAAAAACTGATGTAGCCTCTTTGGTGGCAGGTGGAACAGTCGCAGGGAAAACGCCCGAAGCATCTCCTGAGAATAAAATTGCGAATTTTTTTCAGGATATTCCAGTGAATTTATTTTTAGGAACGCCCATCGTGGGCTTTCCAATCTATACGCTAACCGAAGCTGGCGGAGCATCTGTACCCATTGCTCTTTCTTATAATGCTACTGGTATGAAAGGACAAGATGTCGCTTCGTGGTGTGGGACTAATTGGGTTATGAATTTCGCACAGATTAACAGAATAGTCCGTGGATTGCCAGATGAGGGAAAGTTTACCTTGAATAACGATTATACGGCTACCGCCCGAAAAGGTTTTTATCAGTTTGGGTTGAAAGCGGACAATGATATAGAAAACGATGGGCAACCCGATTTATTCTTTTTGAGTATCAACGGCATGAATTATAAGTTTAGCTTTGATGCGAATAAAACGCCCCATTTTTATCCCGAAGCCGATATTGATGTGCAGGTAACGTGGACGGCTCGTCCGAGCGATGACCCCAACATACTTTCTAATGTGGGTAATTTTTCTAATTGGATTGTAACGATGCCCGATGGAACAAAATATTATTTTGCTGGACCATCGGCTTATGAATCAAGTTTTGAACAAGAAGCACAAGCCGCCAAAGATATAAATAATTTTAATGCTGGTCGTTATGTGAATGCTGAAGAAGTGGTTAGTGCTTTCTATTTGACTAAAATTGAAACGGCTTTCGGACATCAAACCAATTTTGAATATCATACCACAGCATATTCCTTTTCAAGAGTAGCGGAACAAGAAGCTACAACCATTAACTGTACTTTCACGGACATTGAGAAAAAAATCAATCGAGTATTTGTGATTAGCTCAACACTCTTTAAAATTAGCAATGGTACACACGTAGTAGAGTTTAATAAAGGCGGCTGGTCGCAGGGAGCAGACCTTTTCGGACGACCTTATTGGTACCTCAATACGAATTATCCAGCCCGAAAAGATATAGATTTCTTCTCCCAAGATACCCGAGACTCATCCAATGCAAGAGCATTGCATAAAATTTCAGTTTATGCCAAAGACGACCCCACAAAACTTTATGAGTGGAAATTCAAGTATGATTATAGCACAGGAGCAGACCAATCTACGTCTCCATTAGGCTATTCGTATAGTACCATTGGACGTACCCACCAAAAAAGATTTAAACTTCGTAGCATCGAAGAACCCGATGGTAACAAATATACTTTCAAATATTTTGATGATGGATTCTTTCTTCTACCCAGCCGTTTGACCCAAGGGATTGACCATTGGGGTTATTTGAATGGGGTATTAGGGGCTAACTTGATGATTGGTCAAGATGCTTTTCGTAATTGTGCCAACGGTCAATATGCTGATAGAACCGCAAGAATAACTTGGTCTCAATACGGTACATTGACAGGGATTTCGCATAGCACGGGAGGAAGTACCCTATTGGAATACGAAAATAATACTGCCCGTAATTACCCTTCCCTCATTGGTGGAAGTCGTATCAAAAAGATTTCTTTTGTGGATTCGGTTTCTAATCTGAAAACCGTTAAAAAATACGAATACAAACAAACTAATGGACAATCTTCGGGTTTTCTTTGTTTGAAACCTGTTTACCATTTTGACGATAAAAATAACTATCAAGGAGCTCCCAATCAGTTTTGGAATTCAGGTTTATACCAACAAGTTCTTTCAGAAAGCGGTCGCCCTGCGGTGGGATATAGTCGGGTAAAAGAAACCATTTTTTCGGGGGATGAAACCGATAGTTTAGGTTATACGATTTCAGAATTTTTACAGCCTTTACAAGAAATAAATTTAACAGAAACGGTGACCTATAACTGTACGGGTACATATCCTAATCAAACTTGCGATACCAGTAAATATATTCGCCCTTGGAAATGGCAGCCCTTGCATGACTATACTGTGGGTGTTCCTTCACGAATGGCAGTTTATGGCAAAGCCAATCAAATACTTTCTGAATCAAAGAGTGTTTATAGTCAAGACCAATTACAGCGTTCACCGCCTTTGAATTATCAACAAAATTATCATTCGTTCCGATTGGTCGGACAAAACTATAATTTTGAAGGAAGTTACTTTGAGTTCTATTGGACATATCGGCTTACTTCTGATACAACCAAAATATATAGTCAGGATGGCATAAATCCAATTACCAGTTATAATTCGTATCAGTATGCCACGGGAGCAAGGCATAACCAAGTCGTTAAAACTTTAACGACTGATTCTTATGGAAATACCGTAGAAAATTCCATGAAATACGCTCCTGATTTTGACTTTGTAAGGTTCTTTTTGGGTATTCCCGTAGGTGTAACTCCTGCCAATCTTGAAGCAAGGGGTATTCGGTCAGTCAAACAAAAACATATCTTCAATGTACCCATAGAAAGCATTGTCAAAAGGAAAAGTTATTTTGGCAATACCTTTGTCGTCAATGCCAACTATCAAAGTTATTATAGTGCCGATTCAGCGGGAGTCAAAGAGGGTATGTTCAAATCAAGTTTCGGGTTAGAAAATGTGCCAAGACCTTCATTTAGCGAGCTTTCGTATAATCCTGATACTGACACCTTTATCAGAAGTAGTGATTATGACTTGAAAGCAACCGTAGAAGCATATACTTCAATTGGTTTACCCAAACAAACGAATACACGCTTTGCTACTCAATCCAAAGTAAATTACGATGCCACTTACCCGACCTTGCCGATTAGTCAAATCAGTAATTTGGGATTAGTTTCGGAGCAAACCACCAGTACCGAGTATGCTAAAATTTTGTACGGAGTAAGTAAGCAAACAGGGGTAAATGGTTTATCCGTTTCCAATGAATATTATGCTGATGGTAAACTTAAACAGCAGACGGACAAAGACGGAAAAGTATTAAAACATATCCAATATGTTTATCGTGGACAAGCCGATGCTGACCCACTTTTGACCACTAATACAGGTTATAATCGTATCATTACCAGAATCCCACGCATTGCCACGACTACGCCATTAACGCTCACGCATACCGATTGTGCCATATCTGTAACCTACATGGACGGAAGCGGACGGGTAGTAGAGCAAATTGGTTACAGAGCTTCGCCCAATGAAAAGGATATGGTTTCGGGCGTAACGGAATATGATAAATTTTCACGCCCGATAAAATCATGGCTGGCGGTAGAAAGCACCCAAACTACGGGCGAATTATTAGACACTGCCACCGTCAAGAGCATTGCCCGAACATTTTATAAAGACACTAAACCATATACGGAGGTCTTTGAATATGAAACATCACCATTGAGCCGAATTTTCAAGAGTTACGGAGCAGGGAAAGTATGGCGTGATAGCCTTAAATACGTTCAAGGTCGCTATGAAACTGCCACAGGAATTAGACGATTTGTTTTATCCTACAATGACAATATCGCTTATATTGGTACATATACAACCTACGAATTATCAAAAATGACCAGTACCGATGAACGAGGGAATAAGGTTATTGAGTATAAAGATAGGTCGGGAAATATTATTCAGCGAGATGTGCAGGTGGATGCTACCAATTATCTCACTGAATGTTATATTTTTGATGATGCTGGTCGTCTGCGTTATACGCTTACTCCCAAAGCCTACAATGCTCTATCAAGTTTACCAGCCAATACGACACTTGATATAGAAACATGGTCTCAATTTAATGAAAATGTGTACGCTCTGCATTACGACAGTAGATTTCGTGTTTACGAGTCTCATAAGCCTGGCATTGGGTGGTTAAAAACCGTATTTAATCGTTTAAATCAAACCGTTTTGAGCCAAGATAGCGATGAATTAACCAAAAATAATACTTGGAATTACTTCCAGACAGACGGGCAAGGTCGCAGCGTAAAATCAGGACAAGCCAATTTTCCAACGGGTTATGACCGCCAATATTTACAAGAAATTTTTAATAATTTTACAGTCAATAAGCAATTTGAGCAACGGTTACCACTCGGTACAAGCGGAGAGGTTTTGGGTTATGATAATAATAGCTTTCCCAATTTATTGAGAAGCTATGTTACTCCTCAAAGTTTGAAAAATGTAAGTTACTACGATAATTATTCGTGGGTTTATTCTGACCCATATTCTGGTCCTGCCAGTGCTTATGCTTTTCAAAGTAACCCTTACAATGCCACCGCCTATTCAAATACAAATGCTACGGGATTAGCCACGGGAGGACTTTATAAGATAGATAACTTTGGGAATTTTTTGTTTCCCTATACGGCATATTCAGACGATAAAAACCGAACAGTTCAAACCATCACTTATCAAGATTTGTACGCCCGAAATCAAAGTGATGTCCAGTATAACTTTGTGGGAGAATCAATTCAAAATCGAATGATTTACCGCAAAAGTGGAGCAAGCGATAATATTATTACATCCGAAAAAATACTTGACCATGCAGGCAGAACCAAGGATACATATTACAATCTTGTGGAAGGAACGATTCAAAAAATTCCAAGATTTCGGATGTCTTCGATTTTGTACGATAACGTGGGTAGAATTCGTACCAAGTTCATTCAACCTGCCGACAATCTCAAAGCCTCAAAATCTTCGGGCAACTGGACAACATCAACCATTTGGCAAAATAATACTATCCCTACTACGAATAGTTACGTGGTCATTAGCAAAGGCGATACCGTTACAATTCCAGCCAGTACCACCGTTACGGCAGCCACACTTTATGATGCAGGAATATTGAAATTTTTGGGTAACGCTCAATTACAAATGAGTGCATTGGGTGTAAATAGTAAGCCAGCCTTGCAAAGTATTGATTATAGCTACAATGTACGTTCGCAAATTCGAGGCGTGAATATAGACGCAGATGGTAATCCACAAACTTCGACAGATAAACTTTTTTCGTATAAAATTGACTATCACGAAGATGGGCGATATTTCGATGGTTCAATCAGTAAACAAACTTGGAAATCAAGCATTGACAATCAAACGAGAACTTACCGTTTTTCTTACGACCGTGCCAATCGTTTAACCAGTGCTATTTCGGGAGCAAGTGAAGATAATTTTTCTATTCCAAGAGTAAGTTATGATGCTAATGGGAATATTACTTTTCTATCAAGAATGGCAAAAGTGCCTTTTAACGGTAATTTACTAACCACTAAAATAGATTCGCTTGATTATCAATACTTTAACGGTGGAAATAAGTTAAGAAGTGTAACCGATAATGCCATTAGGTCTTCTTTGGGAGGCTTTAAAAACGGTACAAATTCGGGAGATGATTATGACTATTACGCAGATGGTAAACTCCAAAAAGACTTAAACCGAAATATCAGCCTTATTGAATACAATTATTTGGATTTAGTTTCAAAAGTCAAATTCGCTAATAACGATTCTATTCAATATTTTTATAGTTCAACGGGTGATAAACGAAGAACCGAAAGAACGCTTGGAGGGCAAAGAAGCTACACTTTGTATGACGGTGAAATGATTTATACTTTTACGGGAAATCTCACAAGTTTAAACGATTTTAAGGTTTCAGAAATACAAAATAGTGAGGGCAGATTTGTTAATAATCATCTTGAATATGGATATACCGACCATTTAGGAAATCTTAGATTAAGTTATAAAGACAGTCTTGGACGAGCATTTATTACGCAAGGCTATGCCTACGATGCGTGGGGCTTAGAATTGAAAACATTGCGTTATCAACTCTCAGGCACAAGTCCTGACCGCTACACATGGCAAGGAAAAGAAGATTTAGAAGCTGATAACTTAGAAGGTTGGTCTGATTTTGGATGGCGAATTGAAGATAGAACGCTTGGAAGATGGTTCACACCTGACCCCGAAGACCAGTTTGAGAGTGTTTCAACTTATGCCCTGTGTCTCAATAATCCAGTTTCTCATATTGACCCTGACGGACGTATTGTACCATTGATTGCAATTGGCATTGGAGCGTTGATAGGGGGAGGTATTAATTTAGGAGTCAAAGCATATCAAGGAAGAATCGGTAGTTGGGGAGATGGATTTGCAGCTTTTGGGATTGGTGCAGTTGCAGGAGCAGCAGGAGCATTCACAGGAGGTTCTGCATTTTTGGCAGCAGGAGGTTCATTTGCAGTTGCAGGAGCAGGAGGTTTTGTGGCTGGAGCAGTTGGCGGAGTTGCAGGAAGTGCCGTGAGCAGCCCAATTCAAGGCTTAGGAAATGCAGCTTATTTTAAAGACCCTTATTCAGCAGGAGATTTTGGAAGAGATGTTGCTTTGGGAGGGCTTTTTGGAGGTGTTGGAAATGGTTTAGCGGCAGGATTTAACAATAAAAGTTTCTTTAATGGTAATCCATTAGCAGACGGTTATGGCACTTTTTCATTAGGTAATGGAAAGGCTCTTGCAGAACAAGGATGGCAAAAATTAAGCAATGGAAAATGGTTTAGGGGAAGCACAGGTGATGCTACTTTTGGACCAGTTGAGAAGCAAATAGCTGACGGTTCAATGGCTTGGTCTGATAATTTTGCAGGGCATAAAACAGGAGATGTTTATGGGGGTGGACAATCAGCATTGACAGATTCAGAAATTCTGAGAATACAAAATGCTGCAACAAGAATTAACAAACCAATTAGTGTTGTAGGTAGCAGAGCATCAGGAACAGCCAAAGTAACGTCAGATTGGGATTATTCAATAAAAAATATGACGAATAGAGAATGGAAGGCTGTTAAAAACTCATTGCCAGGAGCACCATCAAGAATTGATAATATGCCAAGAATGATAGATGTATTCAAATCACTTGACAAACAAAAACCACATATTACCATATATCCAAGAAGAAAATGACAAAATTAGAAGAAATATCAATTAATAAGTGGGGGCAAAAACTTATTTCTATTGAAGAGATAGAGCAATACTTCCTCCTTTTTTCGGAGGAAGAAAAAAGAATATATTTAACAGATTTATCAAATTTAATTTTGCAGTCAAAACCGCAGAATGTAGATATAGATGACTCTATTAAAAAAACTGGATTAAAAGAAACTCACACGCCTTTTGTGCTTTTAAAAAAAAATGGGGTGAAGCTTTTTAGTTTTGAAAAAATAATAAATCTTCCAGAAAACGAATTGGGTAAGACATTCAAACTTCTACTATATCTCTTTCAAATATCTTATGAAAGAAGATACGAAATAGAAAAAAATGATATGAATAAATGGTGGTATTGGGATTTATCAGATGGTAAAAATATTGATAGAATTTTAGGCGAAATTTAATTTCCCTTCACCGCCTCTCAATCCTCTACAATTTTGCATTAGGTGGTGTTCTCTTGGTTGCCGTTGTTTATTTCTGCCTGTGATAGTCTTCTTTATTCGTCCTGCGATTGTTGCGTGTTTTAACCAATTAGTGTACAACATATTGGCAACTAAGGCTTACAGAACACCTAAAAAAAAAAATAAATGGAATCATTAGAGAAAATTAAACAGTTAGGAAAGTTTGTTAATGAATGGAAATTACCTTCCGAAGAAGATATTACTTTCATTGAAAATATTCTAAAAATTAAATATCCTAAATCATATGTTAATTATTTATT
>JANXML010000065.1 GCA_025354645.1 Arcicella sp.
TAATACAGGAAATGAAGCCTGAAAAATTACGCCTCCCTCATCATAACGTTCATTCACAAAATGAATGGTAATACCAGATTCTATCTCTTTATTTTCCACAACGGCTTCATGCACAAAATGTCCGTACATTCCTTTTCCACCGTATTTTGGGAGAAGTGCGGGGTGAATATTGATAATTCTGTTCGGAAAAGCCTCGACCATATTTTTGGGAACGAGCCATAGAAAACCCGCTAAAATCACCCAATCAATCTGATTTTCGTGTAAAAATTTCACAACTTCGCCCGATTTAAACATTAGTCGGTCGAATATCAAAAGGGGAATTTGCAATTTCTCGGCACGTTGAATTACGCCCGCTTCGGGATTGTTACAGAGAAATAATTTCACTGTAATTTGCTCAGAATCAGCAAAATATTCAGCAATTCGTTCGGCATTTGAGCCAGAACCAGAAGCAAAAACGGCGATATTTTTCAAGATTTTTTTATTTATACGAATATCATACTTAAAACCCCCATCAGCATAATCCCCTTACAAACATCACTCAAAAATTCAAAATCTCTGGGTTTATCGGCATACACTAATCTGTAAGTTACATAACCTGTCGGAATCATCATTATCAGAAAAATATAAGCTACTCTGTCATTAGGTAATTGGGTTGCTAAAATAAAAAGAGTTACGATAAAAGAAGCAATTAGGACGTAAACTAACAACTTTGTATGGGCAATTCCCCAGATAATTGGCAACGTTCGGCAACCGTGTTTCTCGTCACCTTTTACATCTTCCATATCTTTGATTATCTCACGAATAAGCGTAATGAAAAATGAAAAAATCGCATAAATCCACACTTCGCTTTGATGTCCAGGATAATAAACTGCCAAAACCAACAAGGAAAATCCCGTTAATATTGCCACCATCAAATTACCCCAAAATGCTAATCTCTTTAATTGATTAGAATATAACCACAAACAAAAAACTGCTGATAAATTCACCAGAGCCACTTTTTTACTTACGAATAATCCTAATAAAATTCCTAAACCATTGAATATTTGATTGATTACTAATGCCCATCTTCTTTTGATATATCGCCCAATCACTACTCTCTCAGGTTTATTGACCAAATCAATTTTGATGTCGTAATAATCGTTGATGATATAACCAGAAGCAGCAATTAAGACCGTTGCAAGAGAAATGTAAAATAGTTTTTTTTCAGTAATTATCTCAATTAAATAGCTGAAAGACAAGTCTTTACCGCCAATCAAAAAGAATCTTGTAAAATATTGCGTAAACACAATAATTGCCAAATTCTGCCAACGAATCAATCGGCTAAAACCTTGCAAGGCTTGAATGTATGTTACTTTACGGTTTGTTTTCACTTTAAAGATAGCACGCAGATGACAAAGATGCCTTCGGCAACGCAGATTTACGCAGATTTATTGAATATGAAAATTGATTTATCGTTGAACATTAAAAATAGTCCAGACGTTTAGAAAATCTGCGTTGCGAATTATCTGCGTCATCTGCGTGCCAATAAACCCAAAATTATCTCTTTTTATCCCCCCAAAAAAGAAAAAAACTTATTCTGTGAGACATTTTTAATTTTTCTTTGTTCTATCTGTAATCATTAACATTTGTCCTAATCAAGATTAAAGGATTTATAGGATTGTTATCAAATCTTGTTAATCATAAAATCCATTAATCCTGATTAAGATAATATCTCCCTCATTACTAATTAATGAAAATTGGAATTGTATGTTATCCAACCTACGGCGGTAGTGGCGTTGTAGCCACCGAATTGGGCAAAGCCCTCGCAAAAGTGGGTCATCAAGTGCATTTTATCACATATTCTCAGCCTTCGAGATTGGATTTTTTTAACGAAAATATCAATTATCATGAAGTCAGTATTTCGTCATATCCGCTGTTTCAATATTTACCTTATGAATCAGCTTTGGCGAGTAAAATTGTGGATGTTGTTATGAATGAACGGCTTGATTTATTGCATGTACATTACGCCATCCCACACGCATCGGCAGCCTATTTGGCGAAGCAAATTTTGAAGTCTAAAGGTATTCATATTCCTTTCATCACCACTTTGCACGGAACGGACATAACGCTCGTTGGAAAAGACCCTTCTTTTGAACCCGTAGTAACGTTTTCAATCAATGAATCTGACGGTGTTACGGCAGTTTCTGAAAGTCTGAAAAATGATACTTATGCAGAGTTTGAAATCGTGAATCATGTTGAAGTAATTCCTAATTTTATTGATTTAGAACGCTTCAAAAAACTTCGGAAAGACCACTTCAAAATTGCCATTTGTCCCAACGGAGAAAAGTTATTAATGCACACCTCAAATTTCAGAAAAGTAAAGCGTATTGAAGATATTGTACAAGTTTTTTACCGAGTTAATAAGCAGATTCCCAGCAAGTTACTCTTGGTTGGCGATGGACCTGAACGTACAAATATTGAAATGCTTTGTCGTGAATTAGGCGTGCAAAATGACGTTCGTTTTCTGGGTAAATTAGATGTAATCGAAGAAGTTTTATCATTAGCAGATTTATTTTTATTAACTTCCGAAAAAGAAAGTTTTGGACTCGCCGCTTTGGAGGCAATGGCTTGCGAAGTTCCCGTGATTTCATCCGATGCGGGTGGAATTACCGAAGTAAATATTCACGGCGTAACGGGTTATGTTTCTAAGATTGGAGACGTGGATGACATGGCAAAAAATGCTATTTCATTGTTGGAAAATGATGAAAAATTAGCTCAATTCAAGCACAATGCCCTCGAACAAGCCAAAGAATTTGATATTGAAAAAATCTTACCTTTATATGAACGTTATTACGAAAAAGTAACCGCAAAAAGTTGGAAATTTCCAACGCAAATTTGTGTTGAAATTAACTAACTTTGAAAGAAAAAATTATGGAAAATGAAGAGTTAAATATCGTTGCTTTTACGGGTTATCGAGGTGAGATGACTAAACCCATTGTTGATATGACTTTTGAAGAACGTCAATTGTGGAAAAAGGAAATAAATCAGAAAATTCGTAAAAATCTTTTTGAAATTAATATGCCTTTTGTACATAAAATTGATGGAAATATTGTGGCTGAATATGCCGATGGCACGGTTAAAATTATTCCGTAAATGGCAAAAGTTTACATTATTGCAGGACCGCCTGGCATTGGTAAAAGTACGAGTGGAAAGCACTTTATTCCTCCATTTGTTGAGATTCTGAACCATGATAGTTTAGTTCTACATTACAAATATAAAGCGGAAGTAAACTATGAAGATTTAGCTAATTTGAAAGCAAATAACTTTATTTTAGAGCAATTGACAGCGAAAAATGATTTTGGAGTTGAATTAAATTTAGGCTTTGACAATCACTATGAGTTGCTCAAATTTATCAAAAAAGAGCATTCATATTATCAAATTGAGATTGTCCTTTTTTATACTGATGATGTGAAAATTTGTTTGACAAGAGCCTCGTTAAGAGAAGAAGCGGGTGGACATCATGTTGAGCCAAATATTATTTTGAAAATGTATGAAAATACGATTTCTTTAATCAAAAATAATGTTCATTTGATTCATGGAATTCAGTTAGTAAATGTTAATTTTGAATCGATTGAATTAGTATATTCCAAAGAAAAAGATTCAATTTTTTCAATTACAGAACTCCCAAATTGGGTAAAATCTCTTGCTCCCGAAACATTAAACCTTGAACGAATTTAAAAAGCCGAAAGCTGATAGCCGAAAGCCAAAATATATGCCCCTAAATATCCCACAAACTAATCAAAAAAGAATCATCATCATCGGAGCAGGTTTCGGTGGTTTACAACTTGCCCAAAGTCTTGCAGGTAATGAAGATTTTCAAGTAGTTTTGATTGATAAAAATAACTATCATCAATTTCAACCGCTCTTTTATCAAGTTGCAACGGCTGGGATTGAACCCTCTGCTATATCGTTTCCCCTGCGTTTGGCTTTTCATAATCACCCAAATATTCACGTGAGAGTGGCTTCTGTTACGAAAATTATTTCTGAACAAAATAGTATTGAAACTGATTTAGGCACAATTCCTTACGATTATTTAGTATTGGCAATTGGAGCAGACACCAACTTTTTTGGCAATCAAAATATCGCAGAAAAAGCCTTACCAATGAAGTCGGTTGGAGAAGCCTTGGGGCTTCGAAATAGATTATTAGAAAGTTTTGAAAAAGCCTTAGTATCTGATAATGAGGAAGATAGAGCTGGATTATTAAACATAGTTGTTGTCGGAGGAGGACCCACGGGCGTAGAACTTTCAGGTACATTAGCTGAAATGAAAAAGCACGTTTTACCCAAAGATTATCCCGAATTAAACTTCGATTTAATGCAGATTTACATCGTGGAATCTGGAGCGGAATTATTGGGTCCCATGTCAAAAAATGCCCAAATGAAATCAAAAAAGTATCTTGAACAATTGGGAGTCAACGTTATGTTAAATATTCGGGTTAGTGATTTTGATGGACAATATGCTCATTTTAACGACGGTTCAAAAATTAGAACAAATAATTTGGTTTGGGCAGCTGGTGTAAAAGCCAATTCAATTGAAGGAATTAATCCGTTAATCATCATGCGGGGAGGGCGAATGAAAGTGAATGAATATAATCAAGTGGAAGGTTACCAGAACGTTTTTGCTCTGGGTGATGTTGCTTTAATGACCGAAGAAAAATTTCCGAATGGACACCCGCAAGTAGCTCAACCAGCCATTCAACAAGGGAAATTATTAGCTAAAAACTTAGTGGAGTTAATCAAAGGAAACGAACTTAAAGCCTTTAAGTATAATGACTTAGGCTCGATGGCAACCGTTGGACGAAACTTGGCAGTAGTAGATTTGCCATTTTGGAAATTTCAAGGTTTCTTTGCTTGGTTGACATGGATGTTTGTTCACCTCATGGCAATTGTGGGCGTGAAAAACAAATTATTGATTTTTATAAACTGGCTTTGGAATTATGTTACTTATGATCAGTCTTTGAGGTTAATTATTCGAGCTAAGTCACCTAAGAGTTAAGACAAACATTTTTTAAAAACTACAAAACCATCAATTAAAAAATTACGTATCTTTGTGATTATAGTTCAATAAAAATGCGAGTATTTGGCATTTTTTATTAAATTAATACAATTTTTAGTAAATTATTTTCTCTAAGCAATTAAGCTAATCCTACCAGTAAAATAATATTATGGAAGCAACACACGAAAAAGTACGACCTAAGAATAGTGGCACAAAACAATTATTTGATAACCCTATTTTAGAGAAACTTTCACATACGCACATCGCAACCCCCGTGACAATTTTTTTTGTAGCGGGTGCTGTGCTTGGCTATTATGCTTTTACACACACGAACTTAGACAATTGGGCGATTGGTAGTTTATTCTTGACAGGTGCAATTGTTTTTACTTTTGTAGAATATTGGGTTCACCGCAGTGTTTATCATATTGAGCCTACAACAGAAGCTCGTGCCAATTTCCAGTATGTTGCTCACGGTGTGCATCACGAATATCCGAAAGATAAAACTCGTTTGGCAATGCCCCCAATCATTGCTGCCGTTGCTGCTATCACGCTTTTTACCATATTTTTCTTCTTAATGGGTGAATCTGCTTACGCATTTTTCCCTGGTTTTATTTGGGGTTATGCAGCATATTTACTTGTCCATTATTCAGTACACGCCTACGCTCCACCCAAAAATTTTATGAAACAATTATGGATAAATCATGCTGTACATCATTATAAGAACGGTAATGCTGTTTTTGGGGTATCGTCTCCGTTGTGGGATTATATTTTTGGAACGATGGCAACTATGGATAAATCGAAGGTGAAAGAGAATTTATAAATTTAGAGAATAGATTTCAAAACTCCGCAAGACAAATTGAGTCTTGCGGAGTTTTTTGTTTTATCTTTGGCAATATTCGATGTTCGATTTTATTGTTCGATGTTTGTTATTCATTGTTTGGTTTTACTCGTAAAGAACATCAAAAATCGAAAATCTAACAACAAAATGAAAATACTACTTATAGAAGACGAGCCAAAAACGCTTCAATCCCTCCGACAAGGTCTGGAAGAGAATGGTTTTGAAGTTGACATTGCCTACGATGGCATGATTGGGAAGCATCTTGCCAAAAAAAATCAATATCAAATCATTATTTCAGATATTATTATGCCAGGCATTAATGGCTTACAAATGAGCAAAGAGTTGCGTCAGGAAGGCATTACTACGCCCATTTTAATGCTCACAGCTTTGGGAAGTATCGAAGAAAAACTGATGGGCTTTGATGCAGGGGCAGATGATTATTTAGTGAAACCGTTTGACTTTCTTGAACTCTTGGCTCGTATAAAGGTGTTGGCAAAACGCAGTACACAAATGCCATTGCCTGCCACGGGTAATACACTGAATTATAGCGACTTAGAGATGAATCTTGATGCTCATTCCGTAACCAGAGGAGGCGATAAAATTGATTTAACCGCCCGTGAATTTGCCTTATTGGAATATCTTCTACGGAATCATGGAAAGGTAATTTCTAAGGCTGATATTGCTCAAAAAGTGTGGGATAGTCGCTTCGATATGGGAACCAATGTCATTGAAGTTTTTATGACGATGTTACGCAAAAAAGTGGATAAAAATTATGATACAAAACTCATTCATACACAATATGGCGTTGGATATGTGTTGAAAGTGGAAGAGTAGTTTTTTCAAACGGAAAATATTCATATATTTGGGACTTAATTTACACTTCAATTCGTTTTATGACTGGCATAGATTGGTTGCGTACTCTACTTTTAATTTTAGGTTTTATCATATCAGGAGTGGTAGTTTATTTTCGTACTATCAATCAATTAGAACATAGATTTAGAGATAAAATTGATGACCAAAACAAACAAATTAATGAATTAAAAATTGAAATCGCCAATCTTAAAAGTAAAGATGATTTACAACAATTAGTAATTGACCAATTTAAAAAACAGGTTTTGGATAATCTTCCAGCCTTTTATGAAGCAATAAGTCAAAAAAAATAAAAAAATGATGGACTATCAAAGACTTTCAACACTTTCTCAAAAAATACAGAATGGAGCTGCCTCCAAACCAGAGAAAGATGATTATATGTGGATGATTTATCAAAATGGTTCAATAAATAAATACCAATATGATAATTACAGAAACGATCAAAATAAGACGGATATATTAAACGCAGGCTTAACTATTGGGGCAATCCTTTTATTGGGAGCATTATTGAAAAAAGTGGTAAATGCTTGACAATTAATTACGTAGTGTATTTAGGAAGTCAGCAATGACTTCCTTTTTTTATGAAAAAATTTCAATAAAATGCAAATCAGAGCCAGACTTACCCTTCAATTTACACTCTTAGTTTCGGTGATTGTTTTGGCAATCTTCGGGGTAATTTATTGGCTTCGACTGAATTATATTGAAGCAGAATTCTACAAACGTCTTACGCAAAAAGCCTCCACTTCGGCAGAACTATTGGTTACTGTTAAAGAAGTGAATGCCAAATTATTAAAGAAAATTCAGAAGGTAAATAATGATGTTTTATTCCGTGAAAACCTATTTATTTATGATTATAAAAATGTAAAAGTCCTTTCAGCAAATGATACAATTCGTTTTAAAATCACACCTGAAATGCTTAATCAAGTTCAAAAACAGCATAAAGTGAAATTTAAGCAAGGTGAATTTAAGATTGTTGGAATGCTTTATATTGACAGATACAATCGAGTTGTAACTGTTGCAGGTGCCGTTGATCAAGCTGGGCAAAAAGACCTTGAAAACCTTAAAAATATTATGATTTCGTTATTCTTGGCGATGTTAGTTTTGGTTTCTCTATTAGGTCGATACTTTGCCGCCAGAGCTTTATCACCCATTTCGGAAGTCATCCAACAAGTGCAATCCATCTATCCACAAAATGTCAATCAACGACTTACCATTAAGAACCCAAAAGATGAAATTGGGCAACTTACTGCCACTTTTAACGAACTTTTAGAAAGAATTGCGGAGGTTTTTAGATTACAAAACCTCTTTGTTTCCAACGTCTCGCACGAGATGAAAAATCCGTTAATGAAAATAGGTTCACAGATTGATGTTGCCTTGCTCAAAGGACGAACTCCCGAACAGTATCTCGCTACATTACAGTCGGTTAGACAAGATATTCGAGAAATGGGACAGCTTTCAAATACCCTGCTGGAACTCGCAAAAGTGAGTGATTTAAACCATAAACTGATGTACGACGAAATCCGTTTAGATGAAACAATTTGGGAAGCGGGTGACCTCTTATTACAAGCAGAACAAAACTATCAAGTGCAAGTGGACTTTGCGGATGGATTAGAAGAAGATACCCAATTGGTGGTGAAAGGGAATGCCCAACTACTAAAAACTGCTTTCGTCAATTTAATGGAAAATGGCTGTAAATTTTCAGAAAATCATTCGGTAAAAGTGAGTTTGCATTTTGAAAAAGACCATATCGAAGTTCAATTTACCAACAATGGTATCATGGAAAAATCTGAAATGGATTTAATTTTTGAGCCTTTTTATAGAAGTCAAAATACAGCAAGAATCAAAGGTTATGGCGTTGGATTGTCGTTGGTGAACAGAATCGTAAAACTTCATGGAGGAAATATAACTCTACAATCACTTGATAATCAGACCGTTTTTGTGCTGTGGTTGCCTTATTCAGTAGGTGCAGCATTTCGTGCTTGATTGACGGCACGCAGATGACGCAGATGCTCCGCAACGCAGATTTTTGCAGATTTTTGAAAAATTTTAATTACCTATAAGTTAAATCTTAGATTGAAAAGAAAGGTTTAATTATTTGAATTATGGTATAAAATTTAAAAGAATAAAATCTGCGTTGCCAAAGGCATCTGCGTCATCGGCGTGCCAATAATTCTTGTAATTCCGAAACCGTTTTTCCAAACCCAGGATGCACGAAATTAGGGGCAATTTCCGCCAGTGGAGTTAATACAAAGTCTCGCTCTTGCAGGAGTGGATGCGGGATTTTCAGACCTGGTTCATCAATAATTTCATTTCCATAAAACATAATGTCAATATCAATTAATCTTGCTCCCCATTTCTCTTTTCTTACTCTACCTAACTGATTTTCAATGGCTTGCGTTTGTTTTAAAATCTCTAAGGGTTCTAAGTTTGTATGTATGGCAATGGCTAAATTTAAAAAATCTGGTTGGTCGGTCATACCCCAAGGTTTTGTTTCATAATCTTTTGACTGTGAGACAATTAAACCTACTTTCTGACTTAATAATTGAATAGCTTTATCCAATATTTCCTTTCTATTTCCTAAATTTGACCCTAAAAGTAGATATACCATTTGGAGATTTGAAGTTTGTATCATTTGTATTTTAAGCCCCTACCAATTTGTTTAAAGGTAAGTGCAACCCCCTACTTAAATTCTTAACCATTGAAAGCGTCAACTCTCGTTTTCCACTTAAAATTTTTGAAACTTGACTTTTGTGACCTATGTAAGGTATCAAATCGCTTTGTTTAAGGTGTTTGGTATTCATCACAGATTTTAAATAAGCAATTGGCTCCACTACTGGAATTGGATAATGTTTAGCTTCGTAAGCCTCCACAAGTGTTACTAAAATATCTAATTCGTCACCTTGGGGAGTACCCAAAGTAGGTTGAGAATCCATTAGATACCATATTTTCTCTAATGCTTCTTCGTATTGGTCCTCAGTTTTTATTGGTTTTAACATATTCAATATTTTTAGCTTTAATTTTATCATATTCAGCATGAGTACCAATCCACACCGTAAAAATAATTTTATTTTTATAATCAATCTTTGTAATTAGGCGATAATCATTTCCTTTAATATTGAAAATTACTCTGTTATTCCCCAATAAACTTGCATTACTAAAAGTAACTTTAACTTCATTTGGAGTTTCCCATTCGCATTCACTTACGATGTCTAACCACTCTAAAAGTGAAGATTCGGCTTGTGGATTATCCTCCCAATATTTCTTTAAGGTACTCTTATCGATTATTCTCATAATTAAACAAATGTATAAAAATGTTGCCTAATTGACAACTTTTTTGCAAATTTATCAAAAATAAAATATCTTTAAGGAAAATAGCAAAACATCAACATTTGAAAATTTATTAATTATGCGAAATGTAAAACAAGGCTCCGTTTTAATCTCTGAACCGTTTTTGGGAGATCCCAATTTCGAGAGAAGCGTTGTGTTAATTTGTGAACACGAGACAACGCAAGGCACATTTGGTTTAGTTCTCAACCAAACCTCTAATTTATTGCTCGCCGATGTATTGGAGGAAAACATTTATCCCGATGTTCCTCTTCAAGTTGGTGGACCTGTTCAGCACAACACACTTCACTATTTGCACCGCCGTCCTGATTTAATTGATGGTGGCGTTGAAATTATGGATGGCGTCACTTGGGGAGGCAACTTCACGCAGGTCAAGGATTTGTTGAACAATGGAGTGCTGTCTCCCAACGATATTCGCTGTTTTATTGGCTATTCAGGTTGGGAAATTGACCAATTGGTTGGTGAACTTAAAAAAGATTCTTGGATAATTTCAGAAATAACCGCCGATGTAATTTTTGATACGCCTCCAAAGAATTTTTGGAGAAGTTTATTAAAGGATATGGGCGGGGATTTCAAAGTAATGTCAAATTACCCAATTGATCCCCGATTAAATTAACGATTACTCAAAAATATATTAGACCACAAATTGTGCGGGATTTAACAGGTTTTCACCGATTTTTTTATTTATATCTGTGTAAATCTATTTAATCTTTACAATCTGTGGTTTATTTTTTATGGTAACTTTTCCAATTTTATTTTCCATTTAACCACTCCACAATGTTTAGTCAATTTTTTGCTGCCGCTCGTAATAAAAATCAGTGGTATTGGTATATCCTCGCTGTTTTCATTATCCTTATTTTTGCCTTTATTTTTTCTCTACCCATCTTCGGAATTGCCACTATGAATGGGGTGAAAGACACTTCTAAAAACTTGACAGCCAAAGACTTAGGATTAAGCGATGCTCTTTTCTTAGGAGTCGAGATGTTGCCAAGTATTGGATTGACATTGGGCGTAATTGCTTCCGCTTGGTTGCTTCATAAACGCCCATGGAAATCGCTCATTACCGCTTACCCACATATTCGATGGGAACGTTTTTTATTCGGAAATCTTCTTTGGTTTGGCTTAATGATTGGTGGCGAATTGATTTTATACTCCCTTAATCCTGATAATTATATTTTCCAGTTTGATGCAACGCAGTTTATGGCTTTGTTAATAATTTCTATTTTGGTAGTGCCTTTGCAAGCGGCTGGCGAAGAACTTTTTTTCAGAGGATATTTGATGCAAGGCATCGGTTGGGGAACGAAAAACCCACTTATTGCCTTGATAATCACCTCAATAGGTTTTGGGTTATTACATTTAGCAAATCCCGAAATAGAAAAATATGGACAAGAATTTATCGTTACATACATGATAATGGGATTGTTTTTCGGTATAATTGCTCTGATTGATGACGGCTTAGAATTGGCAATTGGCGTTCATACCATCAATAATATTTACAACGCTGTTTTAGTGACTTTTCCTGGTTCAGCCTTAGAATTACCGACGGTTTTCAGAATTAAGGAATATAATGCCTGGTTAGGTTTTGGAATTGAAGTATTCCTCTTCGTAATTTTTATCTGGATTTGCACAAAAAAATACGGTTGGACAGATTGGAATAAAATTACTCGAAAAATTATAGAATAAACGTAGGCTGGGTTTTGAACCCTGTCTTACGTTGAATAGGATTATTAAACCATAATTTTGAACATCAGTCAAACTTGCGTATTTTTACGACAGCCTCAAAAAATCAGTAAACTAACCAAAACAAATTCTTTCCATGGGCAAGAAAGAAATTTCAATCATGAAAATCTTACGAATATTACTTATTGTTTTGGCAGTTTTAGCTTCTGTCTTTGTTTTTATAAGATTCTATTATACAAAATCTTTTAGTCCTTCGGCTTCCGAAAAATTTGAGAAAAATGGTTTAATCGTGACGGTTGATTATTGTCAACCTTCAAAAAAAGACCGTTTGATATTTGGGGAAGAGAAAGATAAAGCACTCGTTCCCTACGGAAAGTGGTGGCGAACGGGAGCAAATGAAGCCACAGTTGTAAAGTTTTCAAAGGATGTAACTATTGCTGGAAAGTCCTTAAAAGCAGGAACTTATACGCTTTTTACGATTCCAGAAAAGGATAAATGGACAATCATCATCAATGGAGAGGTTGGACAGTGGGGGCTTTCTTACGACGAGAAAAAAAATGTTTTAACTACTCCTGTACCTTCTCAGCAAACCGACAGTTCAACGGAACAATTTAAAATCAGTTTTGTAGAACAACCTGAAGGAGGAGATATGGTTTTGCAGTGGGATACTACGCAGGTGGTGGTTCCGATAAAGTAGAGAAGAAATGTAAAAAGGAGGAAAGCATTTGTCGATTGCTTTTCTCCTTTTTACACTTCTCCCATTTTAAAATCCAGCTCTATCATAAGAACTTCTTCTGCGAGATAATTTCAACTCCTGCAAAAGTGCCGATTTCACTCTTAAATCAAATGAATAACTACTTTGTCTTCCGTAATAGGCACTCGCAATGGGTGTCCAGTTGAAGGCTGCTTCCCAACAGTGCAAATCTCGGTGAATACTTATATTGGTTAATGAAACACCTTTATTTGTAAAATCATATCCTGACTGTAATTTCATATCCCATTTCTCCGTAAGTTTTAGGGTTCCATTAAACGTAACAGCACTCACAACAACAGCAGGAGCTAACCCTAATCTACTCAGATTGTACTGATAACTAAACTGAAATTGCCACGGCACCGACCAATCTACATATTCATTAATATTTTTGTTAATTTGCTTCACTTGCTCTTGCTGAAAATCGTTATTCGGCAAATTTGAGTTCTGAGGCAGTTGTTTCTTTTGATTCGCCGCCACTGGTTGAAAACTCTTACCAACCGAAAATCCTAAATTTGATAAACTCGGGGCTTGCAATTCGTCTTTCCTGGTTCCAACTAATGAAGATCCATCTGCAACATATTTGTAAGGATCCAATGAACCATTCAAATTTATATCAAATTTTTTCACCCTCGAAGTCGCTGAAAATGAAATTGGGGCTAACTTAAATTGTTGGGCAAAGAAGTTGTAATTGGTTGATAAAGAAAAATTATCTAATAACGTAATTTTTTCATATTCCTTAGCCGCAGTATCAGACTTAGACTTTACTTTGGCTTCTAAGGTATTGGAAAGACTGAAATTTATACCACCCGACTGACTTCCATAATTAGTTTGTCGTGGGTCGAAAGTAGAGATTCTTCTGAATGAACCCATTACTTGTTTTCCTTCGATTGTTCTAATATCTGTACCCTTCGTACTTACCTGTACTTCTTGGTAAAATCCATAAGTTGGGTCAGTGAAATCAGGAGTATAATTAAGGCTAATTGAAGGAGTCATAATATGCCTGATTCCACGCAAACGCCCCTTATTGATATTAATCGTTCCATACAAACGGGTGTTCATGCTGGCAGAAAAATTATATTGATAATCTGGAAAAAATCCTTGTCCCGATGAGTCAATATTCACTACGCCATTACGAGCCAAAGTATCACTTGGATAAGGTTTGAAACGGGGGTCACTTGGCTGGATAAAAGTATATTTAAACTTGCGACGATACACATTTCCTGAAAGACTCATGCCAGGCGTTAAGTTGATATATTTACCTAATTTAATATTTGGAAGAGCCAAAGGAATCGAATAAGTCATTCTGAAATTGGCATTTTTGAAGATTTCAGGCAAATTTTCAAGATTAAAAGGAATTACGCCATCACGGGCTAAATTGGCAGTTTGATTTACGGTTAAACGAGGGTCTGTAATTAAGGGTTTATTGGGGTCAGTATCAAGTGTATCTTTTTGACGGTTCACATTATAGGGCAAACTGTTGTAGGCACGGTTGTTTAGGGCAACCTGATTGGTGATTCCGAAAGAACCGTTGAAATCTAAACCCAAACGAAAACCATCCCAGAAACGCTCTGCAACCGCATTTTTCTTTTTGAAAGGTTGAAATTGATTTAATCCGAAAGAGAAATTATTATTCACATTGACCGCCTTCGTAATCGTATTTTGGTCTGCTTGCAAACTTAAACTCGTCCGAATGGTCTGACCAAAGTTTCTTGAATATTGAATAGATGAATTCAAAGCCGTTGAAATATAACTATTTGAGGTAACGCTATTAAATTGAGCATTTGAATTACTTTGAACATTCACCGAAGCCGAGAAACTTGAATTCCCTCGACTTTGCGGCGAATGCGACCATTGAATTCCAAAATCATTACGACTTTGGCGGTTGAATTCTTTACCATCGTTACTATTTCGGAAAGTCAAATTAAATGTTCCTCCATAACGATAACGCTTGATATATTGCGAATTTGCGGTTAATCCGAAACTGCCTTTTGAATAAATTTCTCCCGTTAATTTCAAGCCAATATTTTCGCTTATCGCAAAATAATATCCGCCATCACGTAGATAAAATCCCCGTCCAAACGGTTCATCACCATACGTTGGTACAACAATCCCCGAGGTTCCGTTTTCTTGCGGGGGTTTATACGGAAAGAAACCAAAAGGCAAACCAATGGGCAAAGGAATTTCGTTTAATTCAAAGCGAAAAGGTCCTGAAACAATTTCCTTTTTCCCAACCATTTTGATTCTTGATGCTCGAATATTATAATGCGGATGTTCTAAATTACAGGTTGTATAAATAGCATTTCTGATATAAAGATTATCCTCGTTGTCCTTCTTCACACTTGTTCCTTGCACATAAGCATCACCTTGCTTGGTGATTAATCCTTTTATAATTGCTTTTCTGGATTTGAAATTATATTTAATCTCATCGGCATCGTAAGGTTCGCCACCTTGTTTAAAAACTGGTTTTCCGATGGTCTTATTGGTAACGGTATCTTTCGTACCTTTGGCAAAGACTTCGTTTTTGTCCCAATTGAGTTGGATGAAATCAGCCTGCAAAACAACGTCTCCATAAGTAACTTTTGCGTCACCGTATAAATAAACTACCTGATTTTGCGTATCCATAATAGTGGAATCAGTGGCAGAATAAACTACGGTGGTTTGTAAATCGTTATTCTTTTTTAAAGAGTCGGGAACAGCTTTTTTCAAGCTATCAACTTTGATTGTATCCTTTTTAGTAATATTTGGAATGATATTTTTAGAATTTGTTATAACCTGCCCTCCAATAATACGTTGTGCTTTGGCATTATTTACAACAAAAAGCCCTAAAAATAGACCAATTACGATACTGAATATGTGAAGTGCTTTTTTCAGAAGTCTTAAAATTTTATCTTTGTGATGTTTTCCGCTACAAAATTAATCCTTTACTCGTTGAAGATAACGTACCCAATTGAAAATAATGTTAAAGTTTGTTAAAGGTTTCATATTAGCTACTACAATTTGTGGATTAGGAAGTTTCGCACCACTTCAAGATTCGAGCAATAGTTCGATTGAAAATCCGCCCAATTCTGGTAAAACACGACTCAAAACGGTGGTTTTGGATGCTGGACACGGAGGTAAAGATCCTGGTTGTCACGGTGCAAGTCATAACGAATCAAAAATTGCCTTGAAAATTGTTCTGGCATTAGGTCAAAAAATCTCAGACGAATATCCAGATGTAAAAGTAATTTATACTCGTAAGAAAGATATTTATCCCACGCTCAACGAACGTTCTGCACTTGCCAATCGGAATAAGGCAGATTTATTTATGTCAATTCACTGTAATTCTCACCCTTCTGCCAAGTTTGCTGGAACGGAAACTTACACGATGGGGTTACATAAGACGAACGACAATCTGAATGTTGCCAAACGTGAGAACTCCGTAATCTTACAAGAGAAGGATTATCAAAAGACTTATAACGGATTTAATCCAAATTCACCACTTGCACACATTATGATGGCTAATTATCAGAATACTTTCATGATGAACAGCATAAAATTTGCTCAGAAAGTAGAGCGTCAATTCAAAAAACAAACCAACAGAACCAGCTATGGCGTAAAGCAGGCAGGTTTTTTGGTACTTTGGGAAACCGCCATGCCAAGTGTTTTGATTGAAACGGGTTTTTTAACGAACGAAGCCGAAGAAAAATATTTAGCTTCCGAAGAAGGAAAAGAAGAAGTTGCTCAAGCCATTTTCAAGGCTTTTAAATTGTATAAAGAAGAAATTGATAACTAATATCAGTTATCAGTCATCAGTTAACAGTTATCAGTTTTCCATCATTAATATACTTAGGCAATTTTGAATTTGAACCTCAGTAATTATGGTAATGAATTGTTTACTGATAACTGTTTACTGATAACTGTTTACTCAAAACATGACTATCTCTAAGGAAACAAAAGTGGGTTTGCTTGCCCTTATCTCATTCGTAATTCTATACTTAGGATTTAATTTTCTAAAAGGAAAAGATTTCTTTTCTTCCCAAAACAAATATGTTGTTGTTTATGATAATGTAGAAGGTTTGACTGCTGCCAATCAAGTATCGTTAAGTGGCATGAAAGTGGGTCAAGTAAAATTCGTTGAATTAATTCCAGGTAATAAAGTAAAGGTTACCCTTGTTATTCGGAAGGATTTGCCTTTGCCTACTGATACGAAAGCGATTTTATCTTCCGACGGGTTGTTAGGAGGAAAATTAATTAGATTGGAATTTGGCAAAAATAATAAATTTATTGAAAATGATGGACAATTGGTTGCTGGAAGAGAAACGGGTATTTCTGATTTGATAAAAGAAAAAGCTCTTCCATTACTCCAAAATTTAGATTCTTTGACGCTTTCATTAAGAGTTGTTACCAAAAGTTTTGAAGCCACAGGTTCATCTGTGAACGGATTAATCAAAAATACGGATAAAACCATCTCTACTTTGGGCGGTACAATGGGTTCTACAATTGATGAAAATCGAGCAAGTCTTGCGGGTATAACTGCCAATATGAAATCATTATCTGGTAATTTGATTGAAACAGAAAAAAGTTTAAAACCACTTATCGGGAAATTCAGTTCAATTGCAGATTCATTGAATGCCTTAAAAATCAGTCAAGCAGTTGCCACTACGCAACGTTCGTTGGAGGGTTTGCAGAGAATAATGACAGGAATTGAAAGAGGACAAGGTTCGATGGGTAAATTATTAAAAGACGATTCATTGTATTCAAATATTAATCGCTCACTGGCAGATTTAGATAAGTTGCTGATTGACTTCCGTTTAGCCCCACGTAGATACGTAAATGTGTCTATTTTTGGAGGAAAAAAGGCAGACCCACCAACGGTGAAATAAGAAGGAATGAAGATAGTTGGTAAAGGAGGAATGGAGACAGAAAATACAATTTTCTGTCTCCATTCCTCCTTTATTCTTTCCTCCTCAAAGAGAAATTGGCACGGGAGTTTGGCTCCTAATCTCGTTCACCACAAAACGACTTTGAGCATTGCCGATGTTGGAAAGAGTAGCTAATTTATGAAGAATAAAATGTCTGTATTCATCCATATCTTTTACTAAAACCTTCAAAAGAAAATCTGACCCACCCGAAACACAATAACATTCCACAACTTCGGATAATAATAAAACATCCTTTTCAAATTGTTCCAAAAAAACCGCAGCGTGTTCTTTTAAAGTAACATCTACAATAACAACTAAACTTTTTCCTAATTTTGATTTATTGAGAATGGCAGTATATTTTTCTATAACACCCTCACGTTCAAGGCGTTTGATGCGTTCATGAATGGGCGTAGTGGTCATATTCAAGCGTGAAGCAATTTCTTTATTAGTCATCAAAGCATCATCTTGAAGAAACTTTAAGATTTGTAAATCTATGTTGTCTAAGTTTGTCATTTTACAAGATACTAAATTTATATCCAATTTTTAAAGGGATTTTTTGATAAATTAGCATTAAAATACTGGTCTTCGTGGGTAACTTCATAATCAATCCAATCAGGGATTTTATACCATTCTTCGATTGAATGTAACTCAATTTCAGCCACAATTAGCCCTTGATTATCACCGTGAAAAACGTCTATTTCCCACGTTTTTCCTTCATAATTAACCTTGTAGCGTGTTTTTTCAATATTATTTTCCGTAAAACCCTTTAACAATTCTATTGCCTCAGATTTTGGAATTTGGTACTCATATTCAGGTTTAATAGCAGGATTATCGGTTTTCCCTTTTATCGTAAGAAATCCTTTATTCTCAGTGGCTCGCACACGAACCGTTTTTGCTTTTTCATTAACGATATAACCTTGACGATAATATTCGCCTTGGGGTTTTGCGAGAGTACTCCAAAGGTCTTTTTTTACTAAATATTTTCTTTCAATTTCAAATGGCATGGTTTATTTTTTTAGTATAACAGGTTTCCAACCTGTTAAATTAACAATAATAGGTTTCCATCTGTTAAATTAACAATAACATGTTGGAAACCTGTTATACTAAAAAATACCCTCGATTTCTGTAACAAAATCAAGGGTAAAGATAGTTTAGATTATCTGTTTTAAGATGACAAAGACTTGTAATTGAGTATTATCTCTGGCTAATGCCTAAATCCTAATTCCTAAACCCTAATATCATTTCCGAAACAAATTACGAACTAAAAATCCACTCATTGCTCCCCAACCGCCCACGAGACCACCAATTAAAACGGTTGCAGCAATCAATACGCCTACGTTTCCACCCACGGGAAGAATTTGAGCAATTTTATTTGATAGTATTCCTTGTGTTGAAAAGTGATGATACCAAACCATTATTAGCCAAAGCGTTGTAACAGCAGCCGTTCCTTTCGCAAAAGTTTCGCCACTTGATGTTCCGAAAATTGCCCCGCCAATAAAAGCCGCAATTGCCACCGTCCACCATTCAAAAAAATACCCCAAGATGAAGGCTAAAACCACAATTGTGGCGGTGAGTGGACTGGCGAAAAGTTCTTTAATTTTATCCAGAACCGATGAAAAACCAGCTTTTGCATCTGCCGTACTAGGAATATTAGGTTGCTGTGGAATGTTTAGTGCCATAATGTGGTTTGTATAATTTTGATAAATATAGTTAGTTTTTGTTAGAAACTACAAATTTGCTTTTATATCCTTTAAAATTCTATCTCCTCCTAAACTCAAAATCATTTCAGCCAACGCTTTACCAATTTCTTCTGGATTTGTTCCTGTCATGGTTTCTTTCAAGATTTCTGAGCCATCCAAACTTACGATTCCGCCTGTGATAAGTAGCCCCGAAGCGTCGGTCGCCCTAACCCCCAGAGGGGGGACTTTCGAGTCAGATTTATTGGAGTTGTTAGCTCCCCCTCTGGGGGTTAGGGGGGCTACATTTGCAAAAACTGGAATACTACAACCACCCTGTAAACGTCTCAAAAAGGCACGTTCAGCCAATAATTGCTGTTCCGTCTCAGCGTGATTACACAGTTCTCTAATTTTAGCTTTTTTCTCTGAATCTAAACCGACAGCACATTCCAACGCTACTGAACCTTGTCCAACGGCGGGCGTGAAAGTATCCACAGAAATCATCTCGGCAATGTGTTCTTCGTAGCCCATCCGATGCACGCCTGCGTAGGCAAGAATTAGGGCATCGCACACACCGCTTTCCAATTTTGCCATGCGAGTTTGAAGGTTTCCACGCATGTCAACCGTCTGAATATGAGGATAATAGTGTTTCAACATTGCCACTCTGCGGGTTGAAGACGTGCCGACAATAAAGGGTTTTCCACTATCTAATCGCAAACTTTTATCAAAACTTACCAAGACATCGTTCACTTTTTCACGTTCGGTAAAAGCGATTAATTCCAAATCTTCCGACAATTCTGATTGTAAATCTTTGGCAGAATGTTGGGCAATATCAATTTGTCCAGAACGCAATTGTTGTTCCAATTCTTCCGTAAAAACCCCTTTTGAACCAATTTTTGACAATGAACGGTCAAGAATTTGGTCGCCCTTGGTATTGATGATAACGATTTCGACTTCAAGTCCGCCACGTTCCAACGTTTCTCTGATGTATTCTGCTTGCCAAAGGGCTAATTTTGAGCCTCTTGTGCCTAATTTTATAACATTATTTATCGACATAATAAAAATGTCTTGACGAAATCAAGACATGATAACTAAGTATTTATTTGTAAAATCTCGACTAAATTTTTATCTAATTTAGTTAATTGAAGTGTCGATATTTCTCCTAATTTCCCCAAAACTAATCCTGAATCAATTGTTGCTAATTTTGATAACCTAATCAGTGAATCTCGTTTTAAACCATTGTTTGAATCTGCAATTAACAACAAATCATTGGCATCCTGCCAACCTATTTGAGTAGTGATGAAAGCAACTGTAACGTCCAAAGGATTAGAAATCAGTACTAATGCAGGTCTTGTTTTGTTTCCTGAAAGATCCGTAAAAGGAAACGGGAGTAAAACTATGTCACCTTTTTTCATTAAAAAACTTCTTTTAAATCTTTAACTGAATATAATTCTTCATCTTCTTTCAAAAAATTGAAAGCCTTAGAATTTGCGTTTATAATTGTCAATCCTTTTGTAAGAGATGTTTCTTCAAACCTTTTAGCAATAAATTCAGCATAATCATATACTTCTTCTATCTTTTCGGTTGGCAACTTCTCTAATTGATTAATGGTCTGTTTGATTAGCTCCTTTTTACTCATGTCCTTTATCTTTAATTTTTTAACAAATATACCCTATTTCTTAAACAATTGTGCAATCGTCAATGATAAGTCTAAATGCAAAATTTTAGCTCTTCCGTTGCGTTCTAAATAATAATGTGTTTGACTTAATTCATTCACTATCAACTCAATAGCTTCTGCTTTTACAGCCTTTGAAAAGTTCTGTACGAACGTTAATTCTTCGCCTTCCAATCTTACCAAAGCCTCTGCACCGTTTTTCCAGAGCAATAAATCCCTAAAAATATTCAGTCCGTATTCCATCATTCCTTTCTGATATTCTTTTGGAAAAGCATCAAATTCATCCGCTGTTTTGACTAAAACTGTAAAATCGGGCTTATAAGCTGAACGCATCCAAGTGGCAAACCATTGATGTTTACTTTCGCCTTCATAATTGACTAATTCGGATGCTTTCGAGAAATTTCCCTCCGAAAGATAGGCGATTTGTTTGGCTCTGTCATAGGCAACGCCCTCTTTTTCAGTAAGATAACCAATCGTTTCCTCATCCGTGAAAGCGGGAATCACAATGCGTTGCGTTCGGGAAAGAATGGTTGTCAATAATTTATTGGTATCATTACAAACCAGAATAAATAACGTTTTGGCGGGCGGTTCTTCCAATAATTTCAGTAAAGAATTCGCCGATTCGATATTCATCAATTCGGGTTGCCAAATGATTAAGATTTTGTATTCTGCTTCAAATGCTTTCAAAGAAACTTTTTCGATGATGTTATGAGCTTCTTTTATCGGAATAATTCCTTGCTTGTTGCCCGTAACGCCCGTGAATTCCAACCAATCTGTCAAACTTCTGTACGGACTTTGAATTAAGAATTTTCGCCAAGTTGGCAATAACTCCAAAATGGTTTCTTTGGCACTTGGCGTTGGGAAAATGTGGTGAATATCGGGATGAACCATTTTTGCCATCTTCACACAGGAAGCACAACGTCCGCAGGCATCAGCGGAGTGGTCAGTGGGGACACTGACCACGGCAGAGGGGACACCAGCCACGGGAGAGCCGTGGTCGGTGTCTCCACCGACCACTTTTTCACAGTTAATATACGTGGAATACGCCCAAGCCAAAGCCAGATTTGCACTGCCCACGCTCCCATGAAACAACTGAGCATGAGCCACATGGTTAGACTCAACGGAGTGAATGAGGGTATTTTTTATAGACAGTAATCCTGGAATATCCTTGAATAACAATGAATGAAGGGTTTTTGTGGAAATTGATTTTACAAAGGTAAGGGTTTCGGAGAATTGTTACAATGCAAGAAAATAGGAAATCAAAAAGCTGCATTTTTTTAATAACTTCGTAGAAAATTTACCCCACCGAAAAACCATTCAATGAGTGTTCTCAAAAAATTAGCGGGCGAAACTGCCTCTTATGGAATCAGTACAATCCTTGGTCGTTCGCTGAATTTCCTTTTGGTTTTTATTCATACCGCCGCTTTTATGCCTGGCGAGTTGGGAATTAACATCAAATTATACAGCTACGTTGCCCTCGCCAACATCATTTATACCTACGGCATGGAAACCGCTTTCTTTCGCTTTGCTCCTGAAAATGAAACGAAATATTATAATATTATCCAATCAGCCGTTATTGTCAGTAGCATTTTTTTCTCGGGAATTCTCATCATTTTTTCTTCCCCCATCATTGCATATTTAGGTTATCAAGGCAAAGAAATATTCTTGATTTGGATTGCTTTAATCATTGCCATTGATGCCATTACTGCCATTCCTTTTGCCCGTTTGAGATTAGAAAAAAAGACTTCAAGATTTGTTAAAGCCAAGATTGTCAACATCTTAATCAATGTATTTTTAAATATTTTCTTTTTATTAGTATTAAAGAAAATCGCAGAGGGAGATTATTTTACGTCTTTGCAACCGATGGCAACAAAATTGTATAATCCCAAGATTGGAGCGGGTTACATTTTCTTGGCAAATCTTATTGCAAATGCTACATTTTTCTATTTTCTCCGCCCTGAATTCAGAGATTTTACATTCCAATTTGATAAAAAAGAATTTAAAAAATTGTGGATTTATGCTTATCCAATTATGATTATGTTGGTTGCAAGTACGTTCAATATGGTTTTTGATAGAATGTTATTGGAAAAACTTTTACCCGAAGATTTTTATCCAAATCGTACTTCGCAGGAAGCGTTAGGAATTTATGGAAATGTCTATAAACTTTCCATTTTTATGTCGCTGGCAACTCAGGCTTTTCGATATGCCGCCGAACCATTTTTTCTTTCCAAAACAGGCGATAAAAATTCGCCCGATGTGTTGGCAGATGTTACCAAGTGGTTTTTAATAACTTGTATTTTTATTTGGTTGGGCGTAAGTTTAAACCTTGATTGGTTGAAGGTGTTTTTCTTACGCAAGAAAATTTATTGGGAAGGAATTTCAGTTGTACCCGTATTATTGTTAGCCAATTTATTTTTAGGCATTTACTATAATATTTCCGTTTGGTTTAAACTCAATAACAAAACATATTTTGGAACGCTCATTACTTTTATTGGTTTAGCAATCACGATTATTGCCAACATCATCCTCATTCCACGTATTGGATATATGGGTTGTGCGGTTGCTTTTTTGATTTCTTGTTTTTCCATGACGGCACTTTGTTATTGGCTCGGACAACGATATTATCCCGTTCCCTACAAAATTGAATCAGCTTTGGGATATATAATCTCGGCAGGGTTATTGATTTATTGTGTTATGCAGATTCAGTTCGATAGTCTCTGGTTATCAATTCCTTACCACCTGATTCTGTTACTTTTATATACTGCTGGTGTTGTTATTGTTGAGCGAAAGACGATTATTCCATTGAAAATCAGAGATAAATACAAATTATAGGGGTGAAATGTCAATTTTTTTCACCAAATTTGAGGTAAGTTCTTTATTTATTAGTAACTGGTTAGTAGTTATCAGTCAATCAAATTTGATTTTTACTTATATAATCGGCGTTATTTACAGAGATTCTAATAACCATTAACCGATTACCAATAACTATTATTCAGATGGATGAATCTCAAATACTTACTCGATTTAATTCCTTAGAAATAAAACTTAAAGGATTATTGAGAGATTATATTGAGGTGAAAAAACAACTTATTGAAGTTAAAATAGACAATGAAAAGCTGAGAACCGATTTATTTAATTCTCAAAAAGAAACCCAAGATTTACAGAAAGATTTAAACCAAGAACGAAAAAACTTTAAAAAATCAGATAAATTCACTAAGATTGCAGTAAACAATCTAAAAAGTACAGGCGACCCTGCCGAATTGAAAGAAAAAATTGACGAATATATTTTAGAAATAGAAAAGTGTATTACTCAACTTAGCAATTAACATAAGTAATAATGGACAAGAAAATCGTTTGTAATGTCATGGTTGGTACCGAGTATTTTACGCTCAATCCACTCACTGAATTGGACGAAGAAGTTGTTCGGAAAGCCGCTAATTTGATTAACGACAAAATGCAGTTTTACCAGCAGAAGAATGGTATCAAAAGTACTCAAAGACTTCTGGCACTATCTGCATTAGATTTTGTAATGAGCAATCTAAAATCCGATTTACACTATGAAGATTTTCAAGTCAATATTTCTGAAAAAATCATAGGAATTGAAAGGTTAGTAGATTCTGTTATAGAAACACAATTTTAAATTCGTCATAAACAATACATTAATCGTTTTTTTTACATCAGCTTAAATTAAATATCCTTACTTGAATAGTTTAAAATGATGTATTTAATCTAATTGAACGATTATATTTTTAATTAAAGAAATTATTGAGTAAAATGTCAATTCTGTTTTACTCAATTTTGATTTTTATTAATACATTTGAATAAAAATATGCCCTTTATTATTTATTAATTCACTGATTGTAAGCTGTTTAAATTCAAATTATTAATTTTTCAAACAATAAAACTTCTAATTAAAAACCCTTCTTTTCAATCGGCATTTGTCTGTTTTAGTCCCATTTTTCACTCAATTTTGCAGTAAAACCATTCGTAGAAAACTATTTTAAATCATGTTCTCTATGTTTACTATGTGGTTGCAGAATTAACTAAAACGATATAAGAAATGCTATATCCCATCATTGCCGCAGTGGTTTCCCTAATTGTAGGGCTGTTCGTAGGTAAAGCCATATTTGCGAAAGAAACCAAAAAAATAGAAGAAGAAGCAACCGCCAAAGCTGCCGATATTGTTAAAACTGCCGAACTTCAAGCGGAAAATATTAAGAAAGACAGAGTTTTGGAAGCCAAAGAAAAGTTCTTGAAATTACGTTCAGAATTTGAGGATGATTCCAATAGAAAGAAGCAGATTTTAGTTCAAAACGAACAAAAATTGAAAGACCGTGAACGTCAGATTCAACAGTCAATGGATGATGCCAGAAAATCAACGGAGCAAGCAAAACTATCGGTTGATCAAGTCAAAAAGATGGAAGCCGATGTGATATCACAACGCCAATCATTGACTTCAAAAGAAGAAAACCTGAGGAAGAAAACCGAAGAAGCCGAGAAAAAACAAGCCGAAGCCGATGAAATGTTTGCTTCACAAGTGGCTCAATTAGAGAAAATTGCGGGTTTAACAGCCGTTGAAGCAAAACAGCAATTGATTCAAGCCATGACTGCCGAAGCTGAAACGAAGGCTTCATCTATGATTAAAACAGCCATTGAAGAAGCAAAGTTAACCGCAACAAAAGAGGCAAAGAAAGTCGTTATTGAAACCATTCAAAGAACGGCGGCAGAAAATGCGATTGAAAACTGCGTATCGGTTTTCAACATTGAATCTGACGATGTGAAGGGAAAAATAATTGGTCGTGAAGGGCGTAATATTCGTGCATTGGAAGCCGCTACGGGTGTTGAATTCATTGTTGATGACACACCAGAGGCAATTATCATCTCGGGTTTTGATCCCGTCCGTCGTGAGATTGCTCGTTTATCGCTCCACCGTTTGGTGCAGGATGGACGTATTCACCCCGCTCGTATCGAAGAAGTTGTGGCAAAAACGAAAAAGAACATCGATGATGAAATCGTCGAAATTGGCGAGCGAACTGTTATTGATTTAGGCATTCACGGCTTGCATCCTGAGTTGATTAAAATGGTTGGCAGAATGCGTTTCCGTTCATCTTACGGACAGAATCTTTTGCAACACTCACGTGAAGTAGCAAAACTTTGTGCAACGATGGCGGCTGAATTAGGACTGAATGCCAAAGCGGCAAAGCGTGCTGGTTTATTGCACGATATTGGTAAAGTTTGGCACGAAGAAGCGGAATTGCCACACGCAATTTTGGGTATGCAATTGGCGGAAAAATATAAAGAAAACGCTGAGATTTGCAATGCTATTGGAGCTCACCACGATGAGATTGAAATGACTTCAATGATTTCACCAATAATTCAAGTTTGTGATGCCATCTCGGGTTCACGCCCTGGAGCGAGACGTGAGATGATGGAGTCATACATGAGACGTTTGAAGGAATTGGAGGAATTGGCAGTAAATTTTCAAGGTGTTCAGAAATGTTATGCTATCCAGGCAGGACGTGAATTGCGGGTTTTGGTGGATGCGGAAAACGTTACAGACGAAAAAGCAAGTTCATTATCGTTCGATATTTCGCAAAAAATTGAAAAAGAAATGCAATATCCAGGGCAGATTAAAGTAACGGTGATTCGTGAAATGAGAGCGGTGAATTATGCAAAATAAACAGTGATAGACTATGTCATTGCGAATATTGTAAATGTCATCCGAGTGCAACGAAGTAATCTTTTCGATTTATGCAAGTGACTTGGAGTTCAAAATTATTTTCATCAATCCAAAAGAATGCTTCCCTGCGGTCGCAATGACAAAGTTCATAGTTTTGTAAAAGCTCTCTGACAATCAATTCAGGGGGCTTTTTTTATCATAAACAAATTCTAAGACTATAATTGTATGCAGCAATTTTCAAAACTTTCCAGATATAATTAGGTATCGTCAAACAAAAATCCCCGCCATCGGCAGGGATTTTATGAATTAACCTTTTCTAAAAATTCACACAAGTTGTGCAAATGTCTTTTTCATCAAAAAATCGGTTTGGGCATCGTCTCCTAATTGGAAAATATGCTCTCCAAATATTTCAAAACCCCATTTTTGATAGAACTTGATTGCTCTGGGGTTGTGTTCCCACACGCCTAACCAAATGCTTTTGTAGTTATTTTTAAGGGCTACGTCAATACATTTTTGCATTAACATCGTTCCATATTTTTGTCCGTGATATTGTTTACTGATATAAATTCTTTCAATTTCCAAAGCACTTTTATCGGGATTCTCTTCTAAATTCATCCTCATTTTTGCATAGCCAATTGTCTGATTTCCCAATTCGACTAACAAAAATATTGTTTTGGGCATAAGAATTTCATCTGAAATTTGCTTTTTATTGAATTTTTTATCCAGATATTTCTTTAAATCTTCGGGCGTATTTTGTTGCCCGTAAGTTTCAATAAAAGTTTGTTTGCCAATTTCACAAAGCAGGTCAGTATCCTCAATAGTGGCAATTTTTATTTTCATACCCAATCTTTACTTGCTAAAACAACCGATGTTTCAACCTGACGAACAGGCACAGACCAATATTTTAACAATAATCTATTTTTTTCATTTTCTTCCAATAGCCGAAAACCATGTTTTAGATAAAAGTCAATTGCCCATTTTGCATCTGCCCATGTTCCTATTAAAACTGGTGTTGTAGAGATTTTAACAAGATAATTTAATAATTGAGTCCCAATTCCTTTTTTACGCTCATTCGTCCGAACATAAGCATGCCGAATTAATGTTACATCGGATTTAAACTGAATACCCATAACTCCTAAAATTTTTTCATTTTCCGTAAACTTCCAAAATTCTACCGACTCATCAATTTGCTTTATTAATTCCTCTTTTGACATATATGGTTCGTGCCATCTATCCGCTGGAATTATTCCCTTGTAGGCAATGGATGCATCATTTATAATCTCGTAAATCTCATTGAAATCTTCTGTATCACATTTCGTAATCATATAATTTATAGCGTTTGTTATTCTAATGAAATTTGAATTATCGTCTTACAAAAAAATGAAATTCTATTTATAATAAAAAATACTTAATTTGCATTAATTAATGCCAAAATCACATTAAATGGAATTTCGACAATTAGAATATTTCTTGGGCGTTGCTTCTGAATTGCATTTTTCAAGAGCGGCTGAAAAATTATTTATTGCACAGCCCGCTTTAAGTCGACAAATTCAGCAGTTAGAAGACAATTTAGGAGTATTACTTTTTGAAAGAGATAAGCGTAATGTGAAATTAACCTCAGCAGGAGAATATCTTCGTGAAGAAGCGAAACAGGTTATTTCTCAATTAGAAAATATCAGTAAAAGAACTCAACAAATTCACAAAGGCGAAAGTGGAGAAATTAGAATTGGGCATCCTGGCTCGGCAATCTATTCAGTTATTCCTCCGATTTTGACGAGTTTACGCACAAATTTTCCAGAAATAAAAGCAAAATTATCGGAAGTTTTAGAAGATGATTTATTTGGAAACTTGAAAAATTATCAAGTAGATGTTGGTTTTATCAGGGAGCCTTTCGTTGATAAAAATATTGTTTCAAAAGTGATTTTTGAGGAATCATTTGTTTTGGTTTTGCCTGAAAATCATTGGATTTCGCAGGAAAATTTCATTAGCTTAGCCCAAGTGAAATATGAGTCATTTGTTTTACCTCCACGATATGCAGGTTCTGCCTATTATGATTTGCTGGTTCGGATGTGCGAACGAGAAGGGTTTGCACCCAATATATCGCATGAATCTAATTATGGTGCAACAATCCTACGATTAGTGGAACATAATTTGGGGGTTTCTTTGATGCCAATTTCTTATAAATTCAGTTCAGCGATGCGAGTAAAATTTATTGAATTAATGGATGTACCCGAAAGAACTCATCTTTCAATGGCTTGGCGAAAAGATGATACAAATCCAGTTTTGTTGAATTTTTTGAAAGCAGCAGAATCAGTGATATTTGATAACGTGGTATAATCGCCAAAACTCATTATCTTTGGGTAAATAAATTTAAAACCGTCTAAAAACATCATGGAAGCAATATTTGAACATCCTCTTCAAGGGAAAATAGAAATAGCTTTGGATAAAATTCGCCCTTATTTAATAGCTGATGGAGGAAATGTGCGAGTGCTTGAAATTACGGACGAAAACACTTTGCGTTTGGAATTAGTGGGTGCGTGTGGGTCATGTTCAATGTCGGCTATGACTTTCAAAGGAGGTATTGAGGACACCATTCGCCGTGAAGTTCCTGAGATTTTAAAAGTTGAAGCAACAAACATTAATTAAAAAAATAACCACATTTTATAGTATGGAATTAAACCAAGAAACCTTGTTTCTCAAAAATTGGCTTGAATCAGAATTACTATCGTTAGAAATCGAAATAATGGAATTTCCGTCTGATATAAGAAATGATGAATTTGATTTTTTAATAAAAAAAGCCATTAATTATCGAGGTTTACTTGAGAGAATTAAAAAAGAATTGGAACAATGAGACAAGAAATAATTGACTTCCGCAACAGAATGCAATCTGCGACTTCAAAAGAAGATGCTCAGTTGATTGCATACGAATTACACGCTTTTTTGAAAACACTTTCAAAAGATGAACAAACTGCATTTAATGAGGATGTGAAGGCAAGAGTAAAGTCTAAATTAACAGTTATCGAAAAATTATTTGATACTTTCGAAGCTGTCCGACAAGACCGATTGAATTTTGCATAACAAATATTATTACGAATTATAATTTTAATGAAAATAGGCATATTTTTTGGCGGTCCTGCCCGTGAACGTGAAATTAGTTTTGCTGGTGGAAAAACCGCAATGGAAAACATTGATAAATCACTTTTTGAACCCGTACCTGTCTTTGTAGATGGTTGCGGGAATTTTATTTTATTGAATCCCGAATTGGTCTATGCTCCTTCGATTCGGGATTTTTATCCTCCTCAATCTTACCAAGGTAATTATCGTATTTATTCCGAATCATTAGGGCAAATACCTGATGATGAACTACTTACGATGATTTCAACGGTTGGTACAAAAATTTCTCCTGATACATTTTCTGAATATTTCAAATTTGCTTTCATTGCAATGCACGGACCTGGTTGTGAAGATGGTAGTATTCAAGGGCTTTTGGAATGGTACGGAATTCCGTATTCGGGACCGAGTTTGATGGGGTCTTCTATTGGAATTGATAAAATTGCTCAGAATGATTTAATTAAATTGGCGATTGGTTTAGATAAAAAAACAACAATCCTGACTCGTGCTTATTTTGAGGCTAATGATTCAGCAAAAGTGTTTGAAGAAATAAAAGCAAAAGTTGGTTTGCCGTTTGTTGTTAAAGCACCGCATCAAGGTTCTTCCATTGGGGTTTCATTTGTAAAAAAAGACTCGGTAAATGATTTTGAAAAAGCCATCAAACAATGCCTTTTCATTAGAGAAGTATCTGAAAATGAATGGAATAGCGTTGATAAACATGAATTTGTGCAACGCATGGCGAACTTGGATGAAGGCATTGGTTTGCCCGTTTCAATGAATGGTAAAGTGATTTTTCATCCTTCAGAATTATTGGAAAAACTGAATGAAAATCTTAATAAAGATACTCAAATTGTTCAATTAATTTCTATGAATTCCGAAGATGCCGTATTAATTGAAGGCTTTGTGAAAGGACAGGAATTTAGTTGTGGAGTTATTCAAACTCCTGATTGTGAATCGGTTGCACTTCCTCCTACTGAAGTTATTGCAACTGTCGAAGTGTTTGATTTCAAGGCAAAATATCAGTCAAATACCACCCGCAAGAAAATTCCTGTGGATACTTCTTTGGAAAATAATCAGAAAATTCAGCACGATGTAAAAGCCACTTCTGATGCTTTAAAATTTGGCGTTTGCACTCGTATTGACGGATTTTTAACACCCGATGGACGTGTAATTCTGCACGACCCAAATACCATTCCAGGAATGTCGCCTACTTCGCTGATTTTCAAGCAAATGGCTGAAATTGGGATGAATGTAACTGATGCCATTACGTATTTTATTCGTCAATCAATTCGTGAACGTATTAGGGCAAGTAAGAATACTTTTAAGTTTCAAAAACTGTTAGATAAATTAGATACTGCCATTGCGAAACGAATTAAAGATATGCCAAATCGTAAAAAGGTAGCGGTAGTTTTTGGAGGATATTCGCTTGAAAATCAAGAAGATAGTTTCGTAAAATCTCGTAAGGCGTTTGGAAAATTGGCGGCTTCGACGGAATACTTACCTATTCCCGTTTTTGTTACTCTGGAAGGCAAATATCATCAATTACCTGTTAATTTGATGTTTAAGGAATTTGCGGAGGATATTGTGAAATTATTGGACGGTTTTGTTCATCCTTTAATTGTTTCAACTCGCAAGAATGCCGAATCCATCACGCTTCATTTTACGGGAAAACTGATGGAAAATGTAAAAATAATCAACTCGCTTGAAGGCTTTGATTTCGGGGTGAATTGTGGGAAGAATTTAGTAGTTGATTTACCAATTTTGGAGATTTAAAGTAAATATTCATGGCATGATTTCCTCAATCATGCCATGAATCAATCATAAATTTCATTTCTTTTTGAAAAGTACTTTTGGAAGATAATTTCATAATAATTCGATGATAACTCAATTGCGGAATTGGGTTTAAATGAAATTTCTTTTCCGCCAATGCGATTGGAGAGTATTTTTGGTTCAGCAGTATGAGCCAGTAGCGAAACGGATAATCCTAAAAAGAAGGCTAACAGTTTGATTTTCAAGGTGATATAATGGATTAGTGATAAGGTTTTGGGTTTTCAAATGTAGTTTTTTATTGGATAAAAACAAAAATAACCCACGTTTTCACGCAGGTTATTTACTTAACGGTAAGGTTGTTTTTACCTTTTATAAAGCACAATTGGACTCGTTTCCGTAATGTTACTTTTGTTCAAAGCTCTGTCCATGATTTGTACTGTAAACTTAACCGTATCAGATTTGCCTGTCAAGCCTGGAATTTTGTCAAAATTTGTATATCCAAAATTAGTAGAATAGTCAATTATACCTTCAATTGCACCCGCTTTTGTACCTTGTTTAAAGCGAAACCCCTTCAAATTTCCTCCTATTTTTTCAACAGGATTGCTTTTAGTATATTTTCCATTCTTAGCCACCAGAATATTTACGTCAATCGTCTTAATACTGTCGCCCGTTCTTTTAACCAATGCCTTATAATCCTCTTCAGAAAAACCCAAATCGCCATCACCATCTTTAAAATCTATCGAAATTATTACAGAATCTCTTTTTGTTACATTGCCAAGAATGTCAGGAGAAGAAGTTGTGACTACTTGAATATTGCTAAAACCAATTTCAGGCGTAAAGCTAAAATTAGGTTCTCCTGTGCAAGCCAGCACGAATATAGAAAGAGAGGCTATAAGTAAAATTCTATTTTTCATAAACATTTAACGAAATTGAACGATATGTTGTTGTTTTATCCCCTCGTAAAGTTAACGATTTGACTTAATTTTGCGTTACTATTTTTAAGAACTTGTTTAAACAGGTTCATTATCTTCATGCAACAAGCTCAACTATTCAAACAAAAAGTTTTACAATTAATTCCCGAAGAATTTGATTCTTTGGCTTTGGAGATTTTTCGATACCAAGCTGAAAACAATAAAATCTATAAAAAATATTTACAACTCCTTCATGTTCAAGTAGATAAAATTAATGAAATAAATCAAATTCCATTCTTACCGATTGAATTCTTCAAAACACAAACCATAATTTCGGGAGAAGACAGAACTCATATTACTTTTGAAAGTAGTGGAACAACGGGACAAAACGCTTCGCAACATCACGTTCAAGACCCCGATTTTTATGTTGAAATTGCTGAACAAATTTTTGAAATATTTTACGGTAAACTCTCTGATTTTCAAATATTTGCCCTGCTTCCCTCCTATCTCGAACGCACAAATTCATCTTTAGTTTACATGGTTGAGCATTTTATCAAAAAAAGTGGTTCATTAAACTCTGGATTTTATTTAGATGATTATGAAAGTTTAGCGAACGCCTTGAAAGGAGACAGAGGACGGGAAACAGGAGAAATATCAACCTCCAATTCCTCGTTGTTGTCTGTGTCTTCACAGGCAAATAAGAAAATACTCTTAATCGGTGTCACCTTTGGTTTATTAGATTTTGCTGAATCAGGCATTGATTTATCTTTTTTCCAAGACATTGACAATCTGATTGTTATGGAAACTGGTGGCATGAAAGGGCGAAGAAAAGAACTTCTCCGTGAAGAAGTTCATGAGATTTTAACAAAAACTTTTTACGTAAAATCTATTCATTCAGAATATGGAATGACGGAATTGCTCTCGCAAGGATATTCAAAAGGTGAAGGGATTTTTGAACTTCCAGTTTCCATGAAAATATTATTGAGGGATGTAAATGATCCTTTTCAGTATGTCACAAATTCCCGTTCTGGCGGAATTAATATCATTGACCTTGCCAATATTGATTCATGTTGCTTCATAGAAACCAAAGATTTGGGAGCATGGTCTGAGCCACACGCAGACATACAAACAACAGAAAAAACTTTCAGAATATTGGGTAGGTTTGATAATTCAGATATTCGGGGATGTAATTTGATGGTACAATAAAAAAGCCCAAAGATTATAAATCTTCGGGCTAAACTATTTATCAATTAACTGATAATGAATTACTTATACTTTATTATTCAGGTTTTGGACCTGTCAAACCTGCTCTTGTAGCAGCTTTAATAATCATAAATACAACCAACGCAATTATTAAGAATTCAATAACGGTCTGAATAAAATTACCATACATTACGTTGGCAGTTCCAACGGTTACGGCTAATTTTTTGAAGTCAACTCCTCCGAGAAATATTCCAACTACTGGCATAATAATATCATCAACTAATGACGCTGTAATTTTTCCGAATGCACCACCGATAATTACACCGACAGCCAAATCAAGGACGTTGCCTTGTGCGATAAATGTTTTAAAGTCTTTTAACATTGCTTAGTTTGGGTTTTTTGTGGACAGATTATGAATAAGGATAAATAGTTTCTACTTAAAACGTGTACAAGAAGCCAAGCCCTAAATTACGAGCTTGCTGAATTTGAAAACTTTGATCATCGTCATATAACAAGATTAAATCAAAGGTTGCACTAAAATATTTGTTGATTTTTGCGGCTAATTTCGCATCTAAACGATTGTCTGTATTGGCTGGTTTGTTTGCATCAATGAAAATTGAATAACGCAGTTTCAAGTTCACGTTCTTGGCAACATCTTTATCAAATGAAGCAACGATTTGCATGATTGCAACATCGTTTTGTAAAGATTTTCCCACTGGAACACCATAAGCTGGTTGCAAAACACCACTTTTGTTTTTTTGAAATACACTTTCATCCGAAACAATTGTCTGACGAAACGCACCTGGAGCAAAAACTATGTTAAAAAATGGTTTTGGCTTCCATTCAAATCCAACATATTCTGTGATGAATGCAGGAGCAAAAAGGTTTGAAATTTTAAGATCCGATCCGTCCGCATTTGCTCCGTATTTATAACCAGATGTGAATTGGGTTTGAAAGTTCAAACCACCCACCAACGACCAAACCTTTGATAATTTACGCCCCACCTTAGTATCGAAAAATAAACGATCAATACTTTTTCTTGTTCCTGAACCATTGTCTAAGATTCCGTATTGCAATTGCAAGTCATTTGCCCACGTTGTTTTGTCTCGTGCGTATTCTCCCTTTGTATTGAAAAATACGTTGAAACCCGTAGCATTTTGCCCACCAGCAACCCAATCGCTAAAACCAGCGTTGCTAAAATTAGCACCAAATTGTGATGATTTCTTCCAGTAAGACGTATCTTTTGCTGCTTCTTGTGCATAAAGATTGGATGAAACAAATAAAGTAATAATGATTAATAATGGCAATTGCTTTTTCATAAACAGCTATTTTTTTTAAGCAAGGTACAATTCTAAATTAACGGACGTGGTTGTTCCTCGCAATGAAAGTTTTAAATTAAATGTCCGTCGAAATGACGTAGCTATTTTGATGTGATGTGTATTTTAAGAGATAAATTAGCGTATCTTAAAATATTAGTTGAAGCGTTAATATTAAAATAACATTCAAATAAAGCCATAATTTCTTATTACCTTATTTTAATTTTGGGTACTATTATTTAAAACGAGATTAGTGAGAGAAAGTAACAGGTAAATGTAGTTTAGTTAAATTACATTATCAATTTATATAATTAAAATCAATTTTTAAGATTCTATTCAATTTTCTTAATTAAATACTTCAATTTTCTTATTTTGAAGCACACTCAACGGAAAAACAGTTTGCGTTTCTCCAGTATCCAAGGTTATTGAAGTTATATCCATTGATAAAATATTTCCTTTAACACCGTCAATTTCAACGGTTTGCCCTTCTCTGAACTTGTTTTTAGAATAGAAACTCGACAGAATATTTGACAAAACATCCCTTGAAGCCATTCCATAACCGATGGCAAAAGCAAAAATTACCCCGCCAATAATCAGATTAAAACTTGACTCCAACAAACTCGTTTCAATTCCTGCCTGTTTCAAAGCGGCAATAATTACAATGATTAAGAAAAACGAGAAAACAATACTTCCCAATAATTTTCCAGATTCAATTTTTAATGACTTACAAATATTAATAACCGCATTTTTCAACGCATCAGCAATCATTATTCCCGCAAAAGTCATTATTGCCGCCACAATCAATTTAGGAATCAAAATCATTACCGAAGCAATCATGTCCGACAGTGCTTTAATTCCCATCAGTGTGGTTGATATTGTGATGAACATCAACAGAATATAATAATAAAGGATTGATGGAATTAATGAACTAAATTTTATTTCCCCCATTTTCTTAATTATATTAATTTCATTCAACTTATCGCCCAACTTGTCAATCCCTGTTTTTTCAAGTCCTTTTTGAAGAAATTTTCGAATAAGTTTAGCCACAAAAAAGCCAATCAACAGTACGATTATTGCAGGAATAAAATTTGAAATAAATCCAGTAAGTTGTTCTAAAAGTTTTCGGAAGGTATCAATAAGAATGTCCTGAATATTTGGCATGGCTTAATTTGAAGTTTTAATAATAGTTAAATTATTGATAAGCAGACAGTTAAACGATTGAAAGATTAAAGTATAAATAATGAAGTGTTAATAAAATAACCAATCGTAATTATCGACCGATTAATGTTAAGAATTCTTATCTTCGTTTGAAAAAGAAGCGACTATCGCACCTATAAAATTTCCCACGAATAATTCAACAATCGCAGAAACGTTGCGAATGGAATCAATCTCTGAAACAAGTGCCTTTTTTATATGTTCAGGTACTTGCCCGTCGGGTTCGAGAAGTTTGAAAGGGTTTTCTTTTTCTGACATCTTTTTATTTCTGAGTCCTATATTCTAAGTTGTTGCCCGTGTCTTCATAAATGAATATAATTATCTGTGAAGGCACAAACAACGACATCCAAAATCTATTCATTCCAAAAAAATAAACTTGCCACTTTCGCAATAATGACTCCCCAGAACAATACGCCCTCCAAATATACCTTACGAAGTTTCTCTTTTGCCCGTAACAATCTCATTTTCACGGCACTTTCTGAAATATCCAAAGAATCTGAAATTTCTTTTATGCTCAAATCATCTTGATACTTCATCATTAATATTGATTTCTCTTCTGGCAAAATCAATTTCATTGCTTTATTCAACTGTTGAGCTTCGAGTTCAGCAATCTCTGAATCATCGTCATCATCAGGAACATCAAAGTTTTCGTCTAAACCAACTTCCGAGTATTTTTTAGAAACACGAGTTTGGTCGATACAATAATTGTAAGTAATTGAATATAACCAAGTTGAAAATTTAGCAGTTTCTTTATAGGAACCAAGATTTAAAACTAATTTCAGGAAAATATCATGCGTAAAATCCTCCGCTTTTGCATCATCTTTCACAAAAGACAAGCATTTCCGATAAACTTTATCAGAATAGCGGTCATAGAGTTGCTCGAAATACAGATTCTTCTGTGTTTCAATGAAAAGAGCGACTAATTGTTCGTCTGTAAGTTTTTTTACGTTCATATTTTAATGCGAAAGCTAATACAACCACACAAAATAACAAAAATATTTTGTTTACCCCTATCTTTGCGAGTAATTAAATCACGAAATATGCTTGTAATGAAGTAATTACATACTATTTAAGGTTAATTAGGCGTTCATTAATTAAATTTATCTTTATGAAACTTTCAGCTATATTAGTGTGCTTATTTATTTTTGGTGCTTGTAAAAGTCATAAAAAAGTGGTTGAAAAAAATACTGAAAATGCAAGGCAAATTATTCCACAACAAGTTTTTTCTTTAGAATTAACCCCCTGTTATGGAACATGCCCAACTTATAAAGTAATAGTTTTTGAGAATGATAGTCTGATATATGAAGGCGTGAGATTTGTAGCTAAGGAAGGAAATGTTTCTAAAAAATTACCACAAGGAACTGTAAATCAATTAGTTGAAAAATTTAGAGGAGCTAATTTCTTTAAATTTCAAAATCAATATACTTCCAATATGACTGATTTTCCAACCACTTATATTTCATTTACGGATCAAGGGATTACCAAAAAAATAATGGATTATTACAAAGCACCAGAAAGTTTGAGGCAATTGGAAAAATTAATTAGTGATTTAGTAAATGATGAAGTTGAAATAAAAAAATAGACGCTTTTAGTAAGTTTAATCATTTATCAATTTGTGAATAATTTAAACCCAAAAAATTTAGCATTATTCTTGTATATTTAATAATTTTATTGATAAAAAAATCTAATAAAATCTTAATCTGAAACTTAATGTAAAAACATTGATTATCCAGTAATTTTGTAGGCAATGAGCGGAATGATTCCAAAATATTATAAACGAAGTAGAGCAAAAGATTCTCTTGTAGGGAATCTTTTCTCTTTTTTGAACAATTTTATGAATACCAAACAAACACCCGAAGAAAAGCGTCGTCTTGAAAAAGTGATAAATAAATCTTACGACGTAATTGAAAAATCTGATTATATTAGTCGAGATTTAAGTTGGATAAAATTTGATGAGCGTGTCCTCGACCAAGCCCGTGACAATCGTCGAAATATATTTGACAAACTCAAATTTTTAGCTATCACAGCCTCTAATTTAGATGAATTCTTTTCAATTAGGGTTGGGTCATTGTATAATTATATTGATTTTGGCAAAGAACGAACTGATTATTCTGGACTTAGAGAAATCCCTTTCAAAAAGACCTTAATGGTTGCAACACAGGCATTTGTGGAAGAATCTTTGAGGCTTTATCGAGAAGAAATAGTCCCAGATTTTGCTGAAAATGGGTTCAGAATTGTTAATATTTCTGAATTAAATAACGAAGAAACCGAACAAATTGTCGATTACTTTAGTCGCACAATTTATCCCATGCTTACCCCAATGGTTTTTGACCACACGCACTCTTTTCCGAGTTTATTAGCAAAAACTTTAATATTTGGGGTGGTTACAAGAAGTGAAAACGAACGTAGTGAAAATGGCAAAAATGAAAACAGAAAAATTAGTTTTGTGCAAATTCCACAGAACTTAAAACGATTCCATATTTTTGAAAGGGAAGATGAAACGCTCTTTGTTCCGATTGAAGAGATAATCCGTCATGAGATTTGGAAATTGTATAAAAACGTAGAAATTGAAGCAGTGTCACTTTTTAGACTTACTCGAAATGGAGATTTTGATATGGTGGAACATGAAGATTCGGAAACGGATTTTATTGATGAAATCAGAAAGAAAATCAAAGACCGCCGTTTGGGTAGAGTTACGAGAGTGGAAATCGAATCTGGATGTTCAGAATGGATGTTGGAGATGATGTTGAAGCGTTGGAAGATTGATAAAAACGGGATTTTTCAAAGTGATAATCTGTTAGATTTTACGGCTTTTTGGCAAATTATTAAACATCCAGAATTCAAATCGAAACAACCCCTACAGAAATCATCAGTACCAGCTTTGGGCTTAAATTCACAAACGCCCGACAATATTTTTGAAGCAATGAGTGAAGGAGATATTCTTCTGCATCACCCCTACAACAACTTTGAGCCTGTTTTGCAACTCTTAGAACAAGCCGCAGAAGACCCACAAGTATTGGCAATTAAGATTACACTATACAGAATTTCCAAAAATTCACGCATTGCGGATGCCTTGTTGCATGCGGCTGAAAATGGCAAACACGTTTCGGTTTTATTTGAAGTGAAAGCTCGTTTTGATGAAGAAAATAACATCCGTGAAGCTCAACGTTTATCAAAAGCGGGATGTTTTGTGATTTATGGAATTCCTGGATTGAAAACACACACAAAACTTTTGCAAGTAATTAGAAATGAGGGAGATAGAGTAAAAAGTTATGCTCATTTATCGTCGGGAAACTATAATGAAGATACGGCAAAACTTTATACTGATATTGGACTTTTAACAACCGACGAAGTTTTGACAAGAGATATTTCTGAATTTTTTAATGTTATCACAGGGCATTCACAACCGCATTCTTATGAGCGATTAATTACTGCCCCACGGGATATGCGGAAACGTCTGGTAGAGATGATTCATAATGAGGCAGACAATGCCCGTGAAGGACTACCAAGCGGTATTTGCCTTAAAATCAATTCATTACAAGATAAAATTACGATTGATGAACTCTACAAAGCCTCACAATCGGGAGTTCCAGTTCGTTTGATTGTCCGAGGAATTTGCTGTTTACGTCCGCAACGAAAAGGACTTTCCGATAATATTACGGTGCGGTCGATTGTGGGCGATTTTTTGGAACATACCCGCATTTATTATTTTCATAACAACGAAGAACCGAAGGTTTATGGAGGTTCGGCGGATATTATGGTGCGTAGTTTTGACCGTAGGATTGAATCACTCTTTGAAATTCATGCCGAAAACGTGAAACAGCAAACAATTCATATTTTGGATTGGAATTTGAAAGACAATGTGAATGCCTACGAGATGCAAGAAGACGGTTCGTATAAACATTGTGCCTCGCCAACGGAATGTGGGATGGAACCTTTTGATACCCAGAAAAAATTCTTCAAAGTTTCGATGAATGAAGTGATGCAGGCGAAGTTGTTTGAACCAGTGGAGGAGGTTTTAGAAGAAGTTTTAGCGTAAGGAGATTATAGTTGGCTGTATTTCAGTTCGCAATACACAACTTGCGACACTAATATATAATTTTATACTGTTTTTTAATATAAATGTCAAACCATTATTATATGTATATTTTACTGCAAAATCCTTACTAAATACTGCAAAATCCTTACTTCCTTTTGACTTATGAAAAATCTATTTTTTTATTCTTTTCTGCTTATGACGACATCATCATTTTCACAAAAATTTGATATTGAAGGACATCGAGGTTGCCGAGGTTTGATGCCCGAAAATACCATTCCTGCCTTTCAAAAAGCTCTTGATTTAGGTGTAACTACCTTAGAATTAGACGTTTGCATTTCAAAAGACGGACAAGTGGTCGTTTCGCACGAACCTTACATGAATGCCCTTTTTTGTTCAAAACCTGATGGCTCGCCCGTGACGAAAACGGATGAAAAAGTATTGAATTTATACACGATGTCTTATTCAGAAATTAGGAAGTATGATGCGGGAATTAGAGGAAATATCCTCTTTCCAGAACAGCAAAAAGTAGCAACATTTAAGCCTCTTTTGCGGGATATGTTGAAGGTTTGTGAGAAGTATATTAAGTTGAATAATTTGCCCAAAGTGCAATATAACATTGAAATAAAATCGGAAGAAAAAGAATACGGAATTTCACAACCTAAAACGGTTAAAGAATTCTCAGATTTGGTGTATCAAGAAATAATCAGACAGGTTTCTCCCGAGCGGGTAATATTACAAAGTTTTGATTTCAATGTGTTGAAATTCTGGCACTTACAGTTTGAAGAAGGCAAATATAAGAAGGTTAGGTTGTCGGCTTTGGTAGAAAATGAAATGGTGGATAATACCTTGGCGAGTTTGGGATTTAATCCTGATATTTTTAGTCCTTATTATAAAAATTTGATTAAAAGAAGAGTTGATATGTGTCATGACAAAAACATAAAAGTGGTGCCGTGGACGGTGAATGAAGTGGTGAATATGAAGGAAATTATGGCTCTTGGCGTGGATGGATTAATTACGGATTATCCAAATCGGTTTTTTGAGATGAAGGATTTAAAGGATTAGTTTTGCCACTAAGATTCTAAGGCACAAAAAGGGTTTTAGTAAAATCTTGAATAAAACTTAGCGTCTTTGTGCCTTAGTGACAAGAAATAAAATTATGGAAGAAATACCAGAACATACCATTATCTACACTCGCCCAACTGACCATCTTTTGCTTTTGTTGGGTGGTTTAGGCACGGCTCTGTATATGATTTTCTTTTTGGTTCAGACGGAATATTTATTAGGATTTTCATTTATTTGCTTATCTATCTTCCTGATTTACAGATACATACAAACTTCAAAGCCACAACCCAAATTGATTTTAAGTCAAGAAGGAATTCAACTAATTGGGCAACCTTTCGTGTCTTGGGCGATGGTACACGGCTTACAAATTCGTCCCGATATTAAAGGAAATAATTATTCTGAAACTTTTGTTTTTACAAATAATGGAAGAATTCAAGAGATTCCGATTCCAAAATTATCCATCACTTCCTGGCAATTAGAAAAACTTTTAGAGATTTATCAAGAGCGATTTAGGGTTACTCAGATTGTAGAAGATTGACCAGTCATGAAACCTATAAAAATTTGTAGCGTTCCATTTTAATGATGAAACTTATTTCTATTTATAATGTTATAACATTAAATGTATATACATTATTTAAAAAATAGTATGATGGAAACGATAATAGAAACAGCCGTTAAAAAAACGCTGCACAAAGCAAACAGTCGTGGACAGGCTGACCACGGTTGGTTAAAAACCCGCTTGACATTCTCATTTGCGGGTTATCATGATCCAAATAGAGTTCATTTTGGGGTGTTGAGAGTGCTGAATGATGACCAAATTGCGGGTGGTAAAGGCTTTGGAATGCACCCACACGACAACATGGAAATAATTACAATTCCCTTAGAAGGCATTGTTGAACACCGTGATAATCAAGGAAATCATGGTATTATTACTAAAGGTGAAGTGCAAGTAATGTCGGCGGGAACGGGCGTTTATCACTCTGAATTTAATCATTCAAAAGAGGATTTATTAAAATTATTCCAGATTTGGTTGTTTCCAAACAAGGGCAACGTTGAGCCACAATACGGACAAATGAAATTCGATTTGGCAGCACAGCACAATAATTTTCAATTGTTAGTTACACCTTTGGAAGCCAACATTCCAGACACTTTGGGCATTCACCAAGATGCTTTTTTCAGTATGGGGAAATTTGAAGCAGGTCAAGAATTTAATTATAAATTAAATATTGAAGGCAATGGATTATATATTTTGGTGGTGAATGGTGAAGTGGAAACAAGCGGAGAAAACTTGCAATTTAGAGATGGCTTGGGCTTAGAAAATATTACGGAAGTAAATTTCAAAACCAAAGACGACGTTGAATTATTGTTAATGGAAATTCCAATGAATTGATTTTCAGTTGGTTAAAATATAAATAGTCCCATTAACGGAGGCTGGGTTCAAAATCCAGCCTCCGTTTTTTTCCAGATTATAAAGGTCTTCAAACTTGTACAAGAATGAACCTTCACGCTCAGACAATAAAACTTCATTTCAAAAACAATATTTCTGCCCTAACTTTGTTCTAAGAAAAACAACTAATTATGAATTCAGTATCATTCTGGAACAACTTCCAAAAACCCACAAAATTTCTTTATATTCTTTCCTTAACAATTCTTGTTATCTCGTTGATAATCTTTGGTTTAGCTTATTTCAAAGGATTAGAAAACGTGATACATTGGGATGTGTTGAGTGAATTGGGTGAAGTTCCAATCATCCTCGATCAATTCAAAGTTGGCGAAGAAATCCTTAGTATCCCTTCCAAAACTTTCACGGTTACGGAGCAATTTGTGGCTTCTCCGATGGCAATAAATACGCTTGGAAATTACCTATTTTTAGGACTTTTCATGACTGGATTTTTGATTATTTTATCTGCAACATCAGCCCTACGTCGTTTTTGGTATTTGATATTTATGGGGTCGGTAATTCTGTTAATTGTTACTTTCAATTTGAGTTTGGTTTTCAATTTATCGGATAATTATACCAACCTCGGAGCCATCATTTTATACATCGGAACAAGCTATTTTTTCCATGCTTTTCGCCCAGATATTGACATTCTTAAACGCTTTTTTACATTCCTTTTCATAACAGTTTTGGTCGGAATTTCAATTCATTATTTCAGTAAAGTAGTCACTCCATTCCTGCTACTTTCAAGTTACAGAACCTCAGGAGCAATGTTTCTTTCCATTGGCTTCATTTTTTTAATTTCTTATGAAATAATTAATGGATTTTTGATAATTACAACTTCTTCAAAAGGCTCGAAACAATTACTTAACTTTCTGATTATCAGTTTTATATATTTAGTAAACGTTCTATTAGTTTTCTTATACAACAACAAAACGATTGACTGGAATATGATTTACTTGAGTCCTTTTTTGTTATTAATTATCTCAATAATATTGGGAATATGGGGTTTTAAACAACGAAGAAATTTGAGCATTGAAGTGATGGATTTTGAGGAATCGGGAGCGTTTATATACATAGGTTTAAGCATCATTACACTTGCAACGTGCGGACTTGCCTTCGCAACGGGAAATGATCCAATGGTTGAAGTTTTTGAGGATGCTGTAACTTACTCGCATTTAGGTATGGGCATTATGTTTTTAGTTTATGTAATTCTCAATTTTTCAAGCCTTTTTCGGGATGGATTAGAGGTTTATAAAGTCGTTTTTAAACCTTTTCGTTACCCAATTTGGATGTTCAGAATTATGGCTTTAATCATGGTTGGAGGTTTGCTTTTATTCATTGATTTTTTTCCAGTAAATCAATTCTCCGCTGCCAATTACAATGCTTTGGGCGACTATTACGCCACTGATAAAGATTACAAGTTTGCCGAAATTGAGTATAAAATTGCATCATCCTACGAACCTCGAAATCATAAAACCAATTATGCCTTAGCTTCCCTTGCTCTCAATCAAGGCGACAATGAAACGGCAGGCGTTTATTTCAGAAAAGCAACCGCCAAAAATCCATCACCCTTTGATTATGAAGGACTTAGCCGTTCGCTTTCGGATGGTGACCAGTTTTTTAATGCCATTTTTGTGTTGAAAGAAGGCGTACAAAAATTTCCAAAATCAGGTGAATTGCAGAATAATCTTGCTTATTTATATAACAAATCAAAACTGCCAGATTCGACTTTGATTTATTACGATATGGCAATTAAGAATGCTAAAAAACCAGAAGTTCCAGCCAGTAATTTACTGGCATTTTGGGCAAATAATTTGAAAGAAAAAGGCATTGAGGAAGTATTGGATAAAACGGAAGATATCAAGTATAATTCATTTCAAGCCAATAAATTAGCAATAGCCCCCCCCGCCCCCAATGGGGGAGCCAGTATAATGAATTTGGACTCAGATGCTCCCCCTCTGGGGGCGGGGGGGGCTTCTCTTTCCGTCTCCAATTTCGCCCTAATTTATAACCTTTCCCTTCGTCAAAAATCAAAAGGTAAATCATTGCCATTGAGGCGATTAGCTGAATCAGAAGACAATGAATCGTTATCAGAAGATTTACTTTTTGCCAATGCTTTGCAAGATTATTACCAAGGTGATAAACTCATTGCATTTCAGAATTTTCAGGCTTGGTCTTTGGGAGATTCTACCGATAAAAAAGGGAAATATTACGCCCTTTTATTGAACACTTTACTGAAAAAAGAAAAAGCTGAATCTGTATTCATTTCCGACATAAAAAACCCAACTGGGCAAGGTTTAAAACGTTACCCTTTGAATGAAAATGTGGTTGAAAAAGTCGTGGAAATTTTCAATAAAAATAAACAACCCGAAAAGGCTTACGATGCCATTTCAAAGGCAATTGCTTGGCGAAAAGATTCGCCAAAACTATACGAATTATACATCATACAAGCCCTAAACATCGGCATGAAAGACTATGCAACAGATGGTTTGACCACACTCAAAAAATTATCCCCAACCGATTATCAGCGTTTTCTACCGACCTATCAAGCCAAACTACAATCCATAGAAAAGGCAGGGGTTGGGTTTAAGTAAATTGGTAAGTTTGTTTTAAATTATTATCAAAAATGGAAATTATACAAACTACCAATATTTCAAGACGTTACGTTATGGGTGAAGAGATTATCCAAGCTCTCAAAGACGTAACTATTTCCGTAAATCGAGGTGAATATGTGGCTTTCATGGGTCCTTCGGGTTCAGGAAAATCCACGCTCATGAACATTGTGGGTTGTTTAGATACGCCCACTTCTGGACTTTATATTCTTAATAATCAGGACGTTAGCGAAATGACTGAAAATGAATTAGCAACGGTTCGTAATAAAGAAATTGGCTTTGTATTCCAGACTTTCAATTTATTGCCTCGTCAATCTTCGCTCGATAATGTGGCATTGCCTTTAATTTATGCGGGTTATAACAAAGCCGATAGAATTGAGAAAGCCATGCTCACCCTCAAAGGTGTAGGACTTGAAAACAGGGCTCATCACAAACCCAACGAACTTTCGGGTGGACAACGCCAGCGAGTAGCCATTGCCCGTGCTTTGGTAAACGACCCTTCAATCCTTTTGGCGGATGAACCCACAGGAAACTTGGACACCAAAACTTCCTACGAAATCATGGATTTGTTCGACCAATTGTATTCAAAAGGTAACACCATCGTAATGGTTACGCACGAAGACGACATCGCCCAATACGCCCATCGAATCGTGCGTTTACGTGATGGATTAGTGGAAACGGATAAAATTAATCCTAATGTGAAGAAGGCGAAGGAGTTGATGATGAGTTTAAAATCGCAGGATTAGGATGACTATGAACAAGAAATTCTTATGTATTCTGTTCTTTTCATATCAAAACTTCTAATTTTAATCGGTGGTTATTTACGGATTAATCAAGGCAACAGTTATAGCTTAATAAATACTGGAGGATTCTCACTTTTAATACTTCAATTCAGGGAATTTAATAATTAACAGAAAATAATTGGTTTTTTTATACTTACAGACTTGCAAAACCAAAGAACTTCCGTACCTTTGCAGTCCAATCAAATGGAACACAACACCGCAGGATGGAGCAGTAGGTAGCTCGTTGGGCTCATAACCCAAAGGTCACAGGTTCGAGTCCTGTTCCTGCTACGCAGAGCAAAGCTAATTATCTAAATATCAGATAGTTAGCTTTTTTGTTTTCAAATTGGGGACGGTTTGGGGGGCGGTATTTAATCATTTACTAAAAAACCATGAAAATAATTTGAAATTTCTTTCAGCGTGGAGGAATTAAGATATAATAATTATTACTTTTGTGTATCGCAACCGAGTTGAACACCATATCAACGGTTGCTACCGTAAGCCGTTGTTATGGTCTCATTATTGCCTAATCTACCATGACAACAAAACGCCCAAATCTACAAAGTAGGTTTGGGCGTTGCTGATTTTATAGGGTTTGACTTTTAACGTTTAAGAATCATTTAACCAAGACTTAACTAACAACCTCCACTATAAACAGGAACGCCCAAACTATTAATGGTTTGGGCGTTCCTGTTTATAGTTTTTGTACGAAGTTATCAAGTTCATAAGATTGATTTTTTTCGACCTCTGCCAAACTACCCATAAATTGGGAAACATAGAAAATTGCATCATTGCAAGGTATCGAATCTTTATTTGCGAAAACCAAACATAAAACATCCGCTAAACTTTTCTGTAATAGCTTGTAACCTGTAAACGGCTCTAATTCTGAAACCGTAATGACGTAACCGTCTTTTGTGAAATGTACCATGATTGTAAGTTTTTAGGAATGAAAATAAAAAGCCCTGCCTAAGTGTTCCTAATGTACTTACAGCACACTTACGGGCGTTTCCGCTACCGCACACATAACAGGGCAATATCTTTGAATATCGTAACATTTTGTAAGTTTTTTAGGAATACAAATTTTATCACTAAAACCGAAACAACCAAGCGGAGGTAAGAAATTATTTTTTGCGGAGCGTTAGGGCGTTGGGGAAATATGACTTTCAAACGTCTTGGAACGTAATTAATCCAATGCTTTCACATTTGGCGTACTCCTGCCGAGGGCTTGCATTTTATGAGTTGTGAATGATTAAGACCTTTACGCCCGTGAATTAGTTTTTTGCCTATCATTCACAACTCATAAAACGCTGATATTTTTCTCTCAAATGTTCTTATAATAACCGTTTTTGTAAATTATATCCTCAATGGTACGAGGTGCATAATAGTATTTTTTTGAAAGTTTATCAATAACAACCGAGACTTTAAAACCTTCTGCATTTACTAAATTATCAAAATCTAATCTAACGGCTTTTACCTTTCTGACAATATGGACGGGTGGAGTTAATACCCTAACAATTTTAACGGCTTTTTTTTCCTTCATTAAATTATTTTGTTTTGGATTGATTACAATTAATAATAAAAATCTAAAATAAGGCATCATTTAATCCGCTCACGCTTCAAATAATTGTAAATAGTAGTCTTACATACTCCTAACTCTTTTGCAGTCTCTAAATAAGACTTTCCATTATTTATTAATGATAAGGCTTTTTCCTGTAATGTACGGTCATCGGTTGGTCGTTTCCATCCTCCATCACTAATGTAATGTTCAATCGTTCTTGGTGAAAGGTCAAGTAATTTACCTATTTCCTTAGCGGTTAATCCCATCGTGAAAAAGCGGAGGGCTTTTTGTGGGTTGTTCTGGTTTGTTAATGTTCTCATTATTTGCGTATTGGTTGGAAAAATTCAAGTGAAATCAAAGTGAAATACAAATTTTTTGAAAAATTGCCTATCGTAATGTTTCAGCGAAATACAACGTATTTTTATGAACTGTTTTAATACACTTAAAACGTACACCCCTACTTTTACCTTTTCAGCTACTTTGTACCATTCAGTAGATTTTTAAGCCTAAAAACACCTAAAAAGGGCTTAAAAACTTCAAATTATTAGTAAAAAGCTACCTAAAAATGTCTCATTTTTGTGGGTACGGTACTTTAATGATACGTTTAATAGATTGTTAATTAATAAGGTGATTTTAGTTGTATTTTTAGGGCTTATTTCTCTGATTGCTAAATACTTACCTTCAAATGAACGATTATGATACACCGTTCAAAATAACCGCTATTATTAAATATTTAAAAGTCAATTCGTGAAAACTAATGTATATACATTAATTTCATTTATTTGTTTTCACGGTTCAATTTACTTGCATAATTTTTGGCATCTACACCCGTGAGTATTTCGGGCGTTGGTTCGTTGGGGCATCCGTATAATTTTGGTTCATCATGTAAAATCTCAATTTTTACAATCGTATTGAGCCACCCACGACTAACCGCAATTTCTGAACTTTTCAAAGTTACCGTTTCCGTTTGTTGCGTTGGGTCGTCTAAGTTTTTGTAAGTAACTCGAATGTATTTTTCTGTTTCTTTCGCTTTCATTATTTGGGCTTTAAAAGTTCTACGTTTGTTACTGTCTTTGTTCCTGCATCGTTTTGCAAGTGGATTAAATTTTATTGAACAAAACCAAGAATTTACACGGTTTTGATTTATCGGTTTTCCACACGTTTTGCAAACTCTTTCGTTTACAGTTGCGGAGGTAGATTTTAATTCAATTTTCCCGTTTTCAATTTCTATTGGAGTTTGTGACCTTTTAACCTGATATTCAAGCGGTGAAAAGGTAACAATTTCTATTGCTTCTTTTTCATTAAAACTTGGTAAAAAGGTAACAATTTTACTTGCTTCATTTGGTACATTTATACACCTTTTCCACTCTGCAAAAACTTTATTTTTCAAATCATTTTGATAGTCAAAAGCCTTGCATTTTTTCAAGATTCTATCAAGCACAATTTTATTATAAACTCTATTTTGTTTATTCAATTCCTTCCAAAAAGAGGGAATACGCATTGATTGGATTTTGAGTTTTTCACGGTCAGAAAGTACCGTTAAATCAATATCATAGGGAATAAAAACGGTATTTTCTAAGGTATCTGTGAGCAAACCAAGCAAAGGATTTACTTTCAAAGGGTCGCATAAATCAGATAGAAAAGTGATTTTGAAACACTCAATATCTACCATTTTCAAAACTTTATACTCAATTCTTAAAATGTTGCGTTGGGGTTGCCCTGAAACAAAACCTTTATCATAAATCTTGATTTCGTAGTTATTTCTAACACATACCACACCGTTACGCCTGTTTTTATTGATAGCTTCATAGGGCTTATTTCCATGAACCACTACCGATTTTATAACCCGTTGGGGACTATAAGGTAAGTAAAGATTTACGCCAAATTCCAGTCCGTGGAGTACGGTTTTAGTTGGGTCAATATCAAACTTTTTCGCTAACTCATTAACTATACGCACACAATTATTGTGCGTAAATCGGTTGTAATTGTGTTCACCACCATTAAAGTATTTATGAAGTGAACCACTTAGAATTTTGATACATTCATCTACACTTTTTGCGGAGGGTATCACTTTGAAAGTCAAGCCTTTATACTCTGCATTGCATCTACTTTTAATTTCGCCAGTGCCTTCATTCACTACGATATTATCAAAGCCGTATTCTCTCAAAATAGGGTTGTCAAGCCACTTTGAGGGCAAAAGGTTATGTATTGAAAGATTTACAAAATCTATCATAGGACTGTTTAATACGGAAAAATTTGGATAACTAATTGAACAAAAAGCGGCTTAATTTATGCCGTTCTTTTGTTTCAGTTCAATGATAAAATCAAGGGCGGTTTCGATCGCCTTTCTTGATTCACTTAATACATTTTCAGAATAATATTTAGTTATCAAATCACTACTATAAGCTAATCGGTAAGCGGAGGGAACGCACCCAAAAACAAGTGATAAAGCGTAAAAATATTTATCACTTCCCACGGCATTACGGGAACAACGTTTAACAGGAAACGACACCAAACAATTATAATATTTTTCTGCCTGTATAAATGCCGTATCGTGTTCATACTGCAAAATCAGTTCCTCTGATTCATTACTTTGAATAATAAAATCAAGGGTTGTAAGTTCATCAATGATATTTCTAAGTTCGTTTTCTGCATCAAATAAGGTTTTACCAAGATTGATAAATTGAGTTGCTGAAAGGGGCTTTTTCATGTTATTAGTAATTACGATACTGTATTAATTTTCTTTAAACGTATAAGCACAAATAAAATATGATTTAAGTCTTTTCGTAAGTCCCTAAAATCGTCTAATCTTTCATTATTTATCTTTGAACTTTCCCAACTCGTTAAGGAATAAAGGTTTTCTATTGAAATACAAACAAAGCCCGCTACCCTATAAAATAACGGTAAATAAAGCCCGTGTCTTACACATTTACTGATAGGAAAATCTAATAAATGATTTCTTAAAAACCTTAAAGCCGTTTTGTATTCCTCAAATCTATCCTTTCTAACAACTCCATAGGTTCCACATTTATCAACAACTACATTCATTAAATCATCTACAATAGTTAATTTGTCCAAGCAACTTTTTGTAATGATACCCATTTCGTTAATATCCTTTTCTATCTGTATTCTTTTTGATTCAGATAAGCCGTTTATATTCATGGTTGCAATTCCTCCTTTTTAGCATTAATTGCCTTTGGTGAACTCATAACTTCACTACGTTTGTACCGTACCTTGTTACCAATACGATACGACTGTAACAAGTCTTTACGTGTCCATTCCCACAATGTAGGGAGCGAACATTTAAGAAGTTTTGCAGTTTCTTCACGGGTTAAATATTCCTCTGCATCGTTGGGAGCGGAGGGCGTGGGGGCTTTGTGCTTAATGTCCAGTAACAAAGATTCAATGTTA
>JANXML010000075.1 GCA_025354645.1 Arcicella sp.
ATATTGCGTGTCAAATACATTACAACAGATAAGATGATTAGCAATCCAACACTTCCAAGTAATAAAGAATAATCTTCTAATTGTAATAATGAATAGAAAAAACCATAGAGTAAAGCCAATATTCCGTTGAAAATCAAGGTGATACGTCCATTTTTAAAAACACTTTGGGTATAGAAAGTAATTAAGGTTAGAATAGTTACACAGCCAATCAAATACGCCCAATTGAAAGACAAATGCTCTGAAATTGCTAATAAAAGCACATAAAAAAGACAAATGGCAAAACCAACCAATAGATATTGAATTGGGTGCAAACGCTTTCGATTTAATATTTCTACAAAGAAAAACGAAATGAAAGTGATTATAATAAACATCAAATTATACTTCGTTGAACGCATTGTTTTTTGATATTCATCCACTGGTAAAAGCAACTTTACGCCGAAAGAACTTTCCAATTCTCCCGATACTTTTGCGGTTGTACCATCTTGATAGGCAGCAGTGGCAAGGACTTGACCATAATTTTCTGAATTATTGGGAGCTATTCCGATAAAACTGCCTGTTCCTTGTTGAGGATAATTTCGGTTGAGATGTAATTCATTCCATACGGCTTTGAACCCTTTATCGGTAACTTGGCGTTCGTCGGGCAGAGATGCCCCTACAAAACTTGGCGTTCCCCACGGTGATTCGATTGATACTTTTGTAGTTTTTCCGAAGGGTAAAAAATCAATTCTTTTACTTCCGTTTAAATTAATTGTTGCCTCAAAATTGAGAACATCCGCCTCTAAATTTATGGGCGAACTTACGCCTGAAACAAACAAATCGTTGGTTTCAATTCCAGGGTTCATTTCTAAGTCTTTTCCATTGACTTTCAAGCGAATAGCCTCTTTGATGCCTTTCATATCGGTCAATCCAAAAGAGATAAAAGCCTCCGAAAACATAAATCTTTCTTTCGGAATTTTGAGTAATTCAACATTGGGTTTCTTAAAAAATCCTTGTACGTGTAACTGTGCATTATAAAGCATAACTACATAGATTCCTCGGTATCTTTTCTCGGGAGTAAGCGTACCAGTAATATTCAAACTTTCAGGCAAAAAATGAGCATATTCAATCACGGTGGACTTTTTACCTTTTTCATCTTCTTGAATTATGGTATAAGGAACCGTTATTACAGCACCGCCAATGGTCTGATTTCCACCCCATTTTGAGGTAATTTCTTCCACTGCATTATCTCGGGTTGATTGTCTCTCGTTCACCAAATTTTGCAACATCGAAGCAGGAATCATGAGTAATAAAATCAGGATTCCGATAGTTAGTAATTTGAGCATTACCGAACTTTTAACCCAATTGTTAAAGCGTTCAAAAAGGGATGGTTTTTCAGTTGTTTCCATTTTGTTTTGGGGTTAATGGATTTGAATAAAATATAAAATACACAAATTACTTTGAAACACAAAGTCAAATATTCTAAAAAAAGTCTTATTAAAAAGACTCATTTACATTCCTTTTATCAAAGCCTCCAAAGCGTTCAAATGTTCTTGAAAAGCCTGTTTTCCTTCTTTGGTAGCTTGAAAAGAAGTGTTTGGACGTTTGCCAATGAAGGCTTTTCTTACCTGAATATATTTCTCTTTTTCCAAAGCCGTAATGTGCGATGCTAAGTTTCCATCAGTTAAGTCTAAGGTATCTTTCAAATCGCCAAAATCCACCCAATCGTTCACCATGAGGATAGACATAATGCCCAATCTGACACGATTTTCAAAGGATTTATTTATGTCAGCGATTAAGTTTTTCATTTAGATTAGCCCCCTTGCCCCCAGAAGGGGAGATGGGACGATGATTATCAATTAGGTATTACCATATCATTACAAGTAAAATGTCGTAGAACAATTCCCCCTCGGGGGGTTAGGGGGCTATTTCGTATTTCCGATACATCACCACTCCATATACAATATGCAAAACGCCAAAACCAATTGCCCAGAATAAAAGTCCAATTCTCCATTCGTTCATCAATCCACAGGCAAGACCGAGGGCAATTTCTATATAACCCAAATATCGAACATCTTCAAAGGTGTATTTTGAGGCATTTACTAAGGCTAAACCGTAGAAAACTAAGGTTGCACAATCAATCAAATGAGGAGCTTGTTGCAATAAAATCAGACAGAAAAAGCCTCCTGCTACTAATGGAACTGCCAAATTGACAAATAAACGTTTGGAGGTATTATCCCACAATTTCAATCCTTTTTTCCTTGCTTGACGAGCTGTAAAATAGAAGGCAAAAATTAACGAAAATGTTAAAACAACGATGCCATCAACCACGATAAAACGCAGAAGCGAGGCATTATTCAAAAGATTCAAATATTCTCCTGTGCTGTCTTCGAGGATACGCTCATAAGCAACGTATGCTCCTATGAGTGCGAATAACCCTGCGGATATTCCCGATAATCCACTCAATGAGATAAATCGAGAAGAACGTTCCATCATCGAACGTATTTCTGTGAGATCTTGAAGATGTTGTTTCATTATATTCAAATTACTTTGTGATGCAAAGTAAAATTATAAAAAAATAAATTCCAAATTAATGAGAATTTATTTTTCAACTTTATTTCTTATAATGAATTTCACTTAAATTTCTTAACTGTTCTGCCGCCCGTTCAGGCGTAATATCACGCTGTGGATTGGCTAATAATTCATATCCTACCATAAATTTTTTTATCGTTGCTGACCGCAAAAGTGGAGGATAAAAATGTATATGCCAATGCCAACCTTCAGACTTTTCATTATGCGTTGGAGCTTGATGAATTCCTGCTGAATAAGGAAAAGATGCTTTGAAAAGATTGTCGTAACGGGTGGTTAGTCTTCTTATAATATCTGCTAAATCATTCTTTTCAAATTCAGTCATTTCAGAAATATATGCCATCGGACGTTTGGGAATTAAAAGCGTCTCGAAGGGCCATATTGCCCAGAAAGGAACAACGACTAAAAAATTATTATTTTCAACTACAATACGCTCATTTTCAGTTACTTCTAATTGATAATAATCCTCTAAAAGTGTGTTTTTATTGGCTTGAAAATAAGATTTTTGATGTTCGGTTTCCTTTTGAATTTCTACTGGAATATTACTTGAAGCCCAAATTTGCCCGTGCAGATGAGGATTTGAACAACCCATTATTTCCCCTTTATTTTCAAAAATTTGAACGTAATTAATATCTTCTTGCTTTCTGAAATCTTCAAATTCTAAAATCCATGTATCAACCACTTTTCTAATTTCGAGGGTTGTCATTTCTGCCAAAGTTAAATCGTGGCGGGGTGAAAAACATATTACCCGACACTCTCCTTTCACACTTTCGGCTTTCAATAAATCCCCTTTTTTGATTTCACCGTTGGGTACATCAGATTGCAAAGCGGCAAAATCATTTTGAAAAACGTAAGTATCTGAATATTCGGGGTTTACCTTTCCATTCATGCGTATATTACCCGCACATAGATAGCACGTTGGGTCATACTGAGGGCGAATATCTTTCACTATATCCTCAGTTTTTCCTTGCCAGGGACGCTTTGTTCGATGGGGCGAAACCATTACCCAATCACCCGTTAAAGGGTTTTGTCGGATGTGTGAATGCTCGTTAAAATCGAAAGTCATTTGTTTTTTATTTATGAATTAGTAAGTTATGTTTGGATGAATTATGAGATAAAAATTACTAATTTATAACTTATGCAGTCATAACTGTCTCAGTTCCATTTGCCGTGACGACACTATACATTTTTAAATTAATGCCAGTTTTATTTTCATAACTAATTGATAGTCTTGCATATAGCTCATCAATAGCCTGCGATTTTATTAAATTTATGGTGCAACCTCCAAAGCCTCCACCCATCATTCTTGACCCTAAAACTGATTTTTCATGCCAAACTGTATCAACTAAAAAGTCTAATTCTGGACAACTTACTTCGTATAAATTCCTTAAACCTTCGTGGGTTGCCGTCATTTTTATTCCAAAATCATTTAATCGTCCTGCCTGCAAATCTTCGCAAGCAGCAAGGATGCGTTGATTTTCTTCGATTACATACTGACAACGATGATATACAATTGGGTCTAATTGACTTCTACTCGACTGCAACCATGATAATGGAACTTGACTCAAATTTTGAACGGATTCACCGAAATGCTTTCTAAAAAAAGATAATCCTTCCTCACATTGAAATCTCCTAAGATTGTATTCAGATTCAACCAAATTATGTTTAATACCAGTGTCAAAAAGAACGATTTTATAGTCCCCAAGATTGAGTGGAAAGTATTCAAAATCAAGCGTTTCACAATTTAAAAGCATCACATTATTTTCTTTTCCATGAATGCTGGCGAACATATCCATGATTCCACATTTCACGCCAATAAACTCATTTTCAGCTTGTTGCACTAATTTTGCAAGAGATTTTTTATCTATTCCAAAATTATATAATTCATTAAGAGCATAGCCAACTGCACTCTCCAAAGCCGCCGAAGATGACATGCCAGAACCGATAGGAATATCGCCAGCCAAAACACAATTGAATGGAGGGACTTTTAATCCTCGATTTTCATATTGTTGAATAATACCCAGAATATAATTTGCCCAATGATGATTTATTTGTGGTTTTAAGTCCGTAAAATCAATTTCAACAGATTCTTTCATATCCACGGAAATCCATTTGCCTGTTTTCAAGTTTGAAGGATAAATTGCTAAGAAAGCGGCTTTGTCAGTTGCAGCAGGAAGAACAAAACCACCGTTGTAGTCAGTGTGTTCACCAATTAAATTCACCCGACCAGGTGAACGTATAATTATTGGTTTTTGGTTAAAATTATTGTTAAATACTTGATTTACAGTTACTTGAAGTTGATTCATATAAAATTTACAATAAAAGGGTAATGCCAAAAATAAATTATTTTGATAAAACAAAGTTACAAAAAAAAACATTTTATAAATTTTAAATTCAACAATGCTATACTATGCTAATAACTATACAAAGCAAACGATTAAAATCAAAACTATCAAGGAAAATCTCGTATGAAAATAATTAAATATTAATTGAATTTGGGTTTTACACTTCATAGAATACCAAAACTAAAAATATTGGATAGAAAACAAACATCCCGAAAGTTTTTTACTTTCGGGA
>JANXML010000078.1 GCA_025354645.1 Arcicella sp.
TACGAAAAAATCTTATCGTATTTGAAAATTGGCGAAGAAGAAGGAGCGGAGGTTTTGTGTGGAGGAGCGGCTCATATTCAAGAAGGAGATGCGGCAAATGGATATTATATTCAACCAACAATTTTGAAGGGACACAACAAAATGCGAGTTTTCCAAGAAGAAATTTTTGGTCCAGTAGCATCTTTGACCACTTTTAAAACGGTGGAAGAAGCCATTGAAATTGCTAACGATACGCTCTACGGATTGGGTGCGGGCGTGTGGACACGTGATGCACACGAACTTTATCAGGTGCCAAGAGCCATTCAGGCAGGACGTGTTTGGGTGAATTGCTATCATGCTTACCCAGCCCATGCACCGTTTGGAGGCTATAAAAAGTCAGGATTTGGACGTGAAAATCATAAAATGATGCTTGATCATTATCGTTCAACTAAAAATATGTTGATTTCTTACGATAAAAATGCGTTGGGATTCTTTTAAATAGCTGTCGGCTTTCAGCAATCGGCTTTTGGCTTTAACAAGTCAAAAGTTGATTGCCGAAAGCCGACTGCCAAAAGCCAAAAAAATGGACAAAACCCCCAGAGTTTTATTAACCAAAGAAGCCGAAAACCTCATTGATCGACTGCGAGACGAACACGGAGCCTTGATGTTTCACCAAAGTGGCGGTTGTTGTGATGGTTCCGCCCCGATGTGTTTTCCCGTGGGTGAATTTAAAACGGGCGTGAACGATGTGCTATTAGGAACAATTCACGGTTGCGAATTTTTCATGAGTGCCTTTCAGTTTGAATATTGGCAATATACGCAATTGACCTTGGACGTTGTGCCAGGAAGAGGAGCAAGTTTTTCGTTGGAAATTCCTTTGGGTTTGCGTTTTATCATTCGCTCACAGGTTTATTCAGAGGAAGAATTGAAGAATCTTACGCCCGTTTTTGATGGGGAGATTTAGTAGTAATTTAATTAAAAACCCCTTCACAGAATCGTCTGGAAGGGTTTTTTAGTGTTTTATACTTTTAAATTCAAATCGGATTTGCATCATAAAAAAACGAATGCAATCTCAATAAAATTGATTCAACCACTGCATCTGGGCAAGAAGCTCCGCAGGTGAGCATGATAATTACTTGCTCTTTATTTGGAATAAAATCCTTAGTGATTTTCTCTTCTTTTTCGTGCAAATCCCAATGACTTATTAAATTATCCGTCAAAATTTTATCCGCCGAAGAAATGTAATACGTTGGTAATTTATGCTCGCACAATTCCACCAAATGCTGTGTGTTTGAAGAATTATATCCACCCGCCACAATGGCTAAATCTGCTTCTTCTTTCAATAAACCATACGTTGCTGCTTGATTATCGTTGGTGGCATAGCAAAGTGTATCACGAGTATCAGCAAAATAAGCCGTTACATCCGAACCTTCAATGTCATATTTCTTAATAATAACTTGCTTTAAATAATCTGCAATTCCCTGAGTATCAGAGGCTAACATCGTGGTTTGATTAACAACACCAATTCTTTGCAAATCTTTTTTTACATCAAATCCTTCCGAAAATTGTCCCTCAAATTCTGTGTAAAATTGTTCAGAAGATTTTTCGCCTGTGATATATTTAGCTAATTCAATAGTCTGAACCATATTTTTCACTACAACCGTTGGAGCGTTTTGTTTTGAATGCGAGAACGTAGCCCTTGTTTCCTCATGTGTAGGTTTTCCATGAACAACAATCGTATAATCTTTTTGTCCGATGGCAGTAGCACGATTCCAAACTTTTTCCACAAATGGACAAGTTGTATCATACTGGTAAGCATTAATCCCAATTTCAGAAAGTCGATTTTGAATTTCTACCGTTGTTCCAAATGCAGGAACAATCACAACATCATTGGGTGTTAATGTTTCCCACGCAATTAGTTGATTTCCAGCGGTATCCATAATAAATTTCACGCCACGACTTTGCAAATCTTCATTCACATCAGGATTATGAATCATTTCAGATAGTAGGAAAATTCGCTTTCCTTGATTTTCTTCAATCGTTTTATAGGCGATTTCCACAGCATTTTCAACGCCATAGCAAAAACCAAAATGTCTGGAAATGAGGAACTTAACCGTTCCATAATCCAGAACAGTTGGCGTGAAGTCTTTTTTGAGCTTATCTTGAATTCGGCGGGATTCCTTAATACCTCCGATGATACTACTTTTGTACAGGTCAGGTATGTGAAATGCCTTCATTTTCTTCATTTTTTTTCGAGCTTCCTCCACCATAGGAATGTCCATTCGGGGAATATCCATTCGGGGAATATCCATTCGGGGAGCCTCTACTCGAAACCGTTTAATATCAGAAGAATTACTAATTACCTCCATTTGTTTAAACAACTTTTTTGATTAACAGTTTTCAAATTAGGTGAAAAAAACATTTTATCTCGTATTTTCAAATTAAATACGATAAAACGAGTAAAATCAATTGATTAAAAACAGCTACCAATTTAATTGTATTTTTAATTTAACAGTGCGTTACAACAGAATAAAAGAATATGTCCCAAAAATCAGTCTTAAAGTACAAAAATTATGACGTTCACTCCATTACCACCACCTCATTGTTAGGCAAAGTTAATGCAAATATTGCTACGTGGGTAATGCAAAGTGCTATGCAAGGAAAATATCTAACGGTTGCTTTAGATAAAACAGATTATACAATCCAATTAGTTCGTGAAAGTATGATTCTGAATGTCAATCTTTTAGCTCAAGATCAAGCGAAAAAATTGATTCCAAAATTAGGTAGAAAAAGCGGATTGACCTCTAATAAATTTGTGAATCTGCCTTTCGAGATGGATGATAGAGGTTGCCCATACCTGACAGAAGCCATCGGATATGTGCAATGCAAATGCGTTGGAAGCATCGACTCTGGCGATCATGAATTGTTCGTTTGTGAGGTTTTGAAGCAAGTAACTTTAAATCCAGAGAAAGAGGTTTTAACGAATAACTATTTGCGGGAGAATGGATTGGTGAGGGGATAAGTTTTAAATTAACCGCAAGAACGTAAATAATAAATTTGCGTTTTTCGTCTTTGCGGTTACTATTTTCTCCTGTTTTTTCTTGACATAATTATATTTAACTTCTCCAAATTGAACATTTTTAAGAAAACCTGTATTTTCCAATAAAAGTGTAAGCCTGAATATGTATTTTTACATGATTATCTAAAAACACGATAAACTGTAACCAAAAATATGTCCTTTCATAGAAAAGCCAAAATTGTTGCCACCGTTGGACCTGCCTCCGAAACCAAAGAAATGTTAATTAATTTCGCTAAGGCGGGCGTTAATGTTTTCCGTTTAAATTTTTCGCACGGTACGCACGAAGATCACTTACAGAGATTAAAGACCATTAGAGAAATTTCTGATGAATTGGATATTAATCTTTCGGTTCTACAGGATTTGCAAGGACCAAAAATTAGAACGCAACTCGTTGAAAATAATGGTGTTACGATTACGGCGGGCAATAAATTGACTTTCGTAATGGATGAAACTTTATTGGGCAATTCTGAGCGTGTCGGTACAACCTATACGTCAATGTATTTAGATGTAAACGTAGGCGAAAGAATTTTGATGGACGATGGTAATTTGGAAGTGAAGGTTTTAGAGATTGATAAAATTAAAAAAGAAGTAATTACGGAGGTTGTTTACGGAGGAATTTTGAAATCTAAGAAAGGAATTAATTTGCCTGGAACCAAGGTTTCATTGCCTTGTTTAACGGAAAAAGACCTTAAAGATTTATATTTTGGGTTGGATAATAATGTAGATTGGATTGCCCTTTCATTTGTTCGTTCTGCCGCTGATATTCACGATATTAAAGACAGAATAAAGGCTTACGGAAAGAATAACACCAAGGTTATTGCCAAAATTGAAACTCCTTTTGCGATTGATAATTTAGACGAAATCATCGCTGCAACGGATGCAATTATGGTGGCTCGTGGAGATTTAGGGGTTGAAATTGATGGTGCAAGAGTTCCCCATTTACAAAAATTAATGGTTGAGAAATGCACGATGGCGGGCAAACCCGTAATTGTGGCAACGCAAATGTTGGAATCCATGATTACGAACCCTGTACCAACCCGTGCTGAGACTTCTGACGTGGCAAATGCCGTGTTGCAAGGAGCATCTGCCACGATGTTGAGCGGTGAATCTGCCTCGGGAGCATATCCTTTGAAAGCTGTCGAAACGATGGCACATATTCAGGATGTGGTGGAGCAACAGCAAAATGAACTCAAAATTATAAAGGGTGATGAGGCTTCGATTTACTTCAAAAACCACTCATTGAATTTTGGAGACTCGCCGTTTCCGTTGAACGATCGCATGATTGCGGGAGCCTGTCGTTTGGCTCGTGACACCGAGGCAAAGGCAATTCTGTGCATTACAAACAGTGGTTATACAGCTTTCCGTTTGTCGGCACACCGTCCGAAAGCAGATTTATATATCTTTACTTCCAATAAAAGAGTCCAGCAAGAAATGGGTTTGTTGTGGGGAGCAAAGGTTTTTTATTACGAATCAAAGGGAAATGACGTTGTAGTAACTGTGAGAGGCATGACTGATTTTTTAAAAGATAAGGGACTATTATCGGTTGGCGATACTTTTGTCACGACTTTGAGCGTACCTTCTGATAAGAATTTAAAAACTAATACGGTGCAGATGGGCGTGGTGGAATAGTTTGAAATGTTATCGAAAAGCCCTATGAGATTAGTTTTACAGGGCTTTTTTGTGGACATACTTTTTTTTGTCGAAGTGTCTGCCTACTATTGGTCTTAGTTTTAGCGGAGCGTTCTTACTATTAACGTGAACTTTTCAGATTCCAAGTACAAAAAATAGCATAGGATTCAAAATGGGACTATTTTAGAGTTGCAAAACTTAAAAAATAACCATCAAATCGCTATGCTGGACGAAATATACTACGAAGTTGATGAATTCAACAAACTTTATTTAGAAAAAATTGCGGAATACGCCTCGAATATCAACTGGTATCCCAAACGTAAGATTGGCTGTTTATCTATGAGTGAGATTATGACAATTATGATTTTTTATCATTATTCTCACTACAAGAATTTCAAACACTATTACCAAGAATACGTGGGTAAAGATTTAAAAAAAGACTTTCCTGTTTTGGTGAGTTATGA
>JANXML010000081.1 GCA_025354645.1 Arcicella sp.
ACGCAGGAATTGGACGATATTATCTCTTCGCCCATTATCAAAGAAACGGTGATAACACAATCGGATATTAAGTTTATTTTGTCCATGTCAAAATACATGAAAAAGATTGATAAAATCGCTCAGGTTTTATCCTTGGAAGACAAACACGTTTCGATGTTGTTGAGTCTAAATCGTGATTTAAAACCCGAAGATAGATTCCGAGAAATCATGATTCAATGGACGAATGAAGTCTATGGCATCTACGGTATTCTATTGTCTCACAAAGAGTATTGGGCATATACAACCGAAGCACCCGAGAAAAATTTAGTCAAATTTTTGTATTTACGGGAGTTCAATCGGGATTTTGAAACAACCATTAATTACCTCGCTAAGTTGATGGATGAATTAAAAGGTTCGCCCCAAGCGGTTATCAAATATTGTGACGAAAAGTATAATTACAGTTCAAAAATTAGTAATAATCCTCGGATTATTTCCTACGAATATGCATAAAGAACAACGTTTTGAAATCAAGTATCTGAGAGATATTGACAAGGTTACACACACGGGAAAATATTTGGTTTTTGGGGTATTGGGTTTCGCCTTAATCCTCATTATTACGAGTATGGTTCTCTATAAAAATGCGGTAATTTCCCAAAAACCAAAACCGTACATTATGGATAAAAATGGCGAAATAAGGAAGGTTTTTGATGTCTATAATGACGGCTTTGAGATGGTGGCTAAAAAAGCGATGGTTACTAAGGCTCACGAACTTTTCTTCTGCTTGGAACCCGATGAACAGCAAATTCACTTGAATATTCAAAAGAGTTTTTATTACGCTGATTTTATTCCTCTGTACGAGTTTTATAACAGCCAAAATTACTATAATAACATCGTTCAACGGAATACCATTCAGTACATTAAAGTGGATAGCATTGTGTTTAGAGCCAATTTGGGGCGGTTTTATGGCAAAGTTTTGCTGCGAGGACAAGGGGGCGTAACGAAAGAAAATTTCTTAATTACCGAATTTATCATGGAAGAGGGAGACCGAACGGATAACAACTTGTACGGCTTTTTTCTCAATAAAATGAAGGTGATTGATAACAAAGAAATTAACAGTCGGGGAACAAAATACAATGCCATTGTTCCCACGAATTCGGATGGTTCGACTTCATCGGAATAGATTTAGTTGATTCAATAGTTTTGACCCCATAATCGTGTTTCAATCCAACCCAATTGTTCTTAAAAGCATCATATAATGGAAAAATTTTTCAATCTGAGTTTTCTAAAATATCCCATCACCTTAATTATCAACATGATCTTGGTGGGGTTTTATCTGTATATTTTTCCCGCAAAAGCAACTACCAAAGCCCGTGAAAATGAGTTTGCCGCCATCAATTTAGAGATACCATCGGCAGATAAAAAGATTGAAGAAAAGAATACCTTTAATCATGAGAATGGTGAGGGAAATGACGATTTCTCAGCCGCTGAAATTGCCCAAAATGAAAGAATTACCTTAGACAATTCAAGGTCTGATTTTATCATAAGAACTTCTAAATCCAGTCATTCAACGAAAAATTATCAGAATTCGGTAAGCCATAAAGCTGTCTCAAACCGTCCCTACGAATCGGTTAAATACCAGCCTCAGAATCAACCCAATCAGTCTTATTACCATACGTTAAACGCTGACAAAAATCCAGAAAATAAGTCCCCTTATCAAGAAAACCACGAGAGAACCATCGAAAAATTGAGTGAAAGAATTAAAGAATTAGAAGAGAGAAAGCGGCAAAGTGTTGCATCCAATAACACGGGGACAGGTGTAAGCGATGTCAAAAAACAGCCTAACGATGTAGTTAAAAATGGTCTCGTGAATGATGGTTTTAGCTTCCAAGACAAGGATTTAATACCCAAAATTAATGCTGATACTGAGCTATCAAACCCCATTCTTAATAAAGTTTCTAATTATTTTTATTCCAACAAAAAAGGTCATGAAACGGAACGGATGGCTGATTTTATTCCCAATACTCCCAGTACAAAAGCCAGTAAATCGCCCACTTCACTGATAAAAGGAAAATTATTAGAATCGAAAATTGTGCGTAATAATTCCACCATTAAAATTATGATTACTGAAACAAAAATGCTTGCTAACGTAGCGTTTGAGGCAGGTGATATTATTGGAGCTAAAACCTCCATACGTGGGGATAGATTGATTCTTTCGGTGGAAGGCTTTTTGAAAAATGACTCCTTTTTACCACTCGCTGCCGAAGTCATGGACATGGACGGAATGTTGGGGCTGAAAGTAAGCATTGATGCCGAAAATGAAATGCAAAAACAAGCCTGGGGGCAAAATGTGGGAAGTACCTTGGGTTCAGTAAATCCGCTTTTGGTTTATAATCCACAGGGAAACCTTGGGCAAACGGTTGGTAATCAAGTGGTTGGCTCGTTGGTTAATCAATCACTCAATGGAGCGAATCAGTACGTGAACGCTAAAATGAGGGATGTGAAAGTGAGCATTAAGACGGGACAACAACTCTTTCTTTTAATCAAAAATTAGACGATGAAAAATTTTGAATATGTATTTTATTGCTTTGCCTTGGCTTTACCTTTTATGGGAAAAACCCAAGGGCTAAACGTCATTAAAAAGGATTCCAATACTTTGATGGCAACGTCTCGTCAAAAAAAACTTTTAGAATTTAAGGAAAATAATACCAAGGGAAGTTACCCCGTGAGTGTCGCTTTCTATAAAACTACGCACATCGTTTTTGATTCTCCCATCAAGTATTTTGATGCGGGTTCCGACCGTATTATTTGTGATAAAGTAGAAGGCGTGGAGAATGTGATAAAGGTCAAAGCCACTCAAATGGGCGTTTTTGAAACGAATTTAACCGTGATTACTTTCAACGGAAGCTATTACAGTTTTTTGATTTCTTACAATGAAAACCCCAATAAATTAAACATCAATATGTGCAAGGGGCTGAACGAGTCTTTCGATTATTCCAATTTTAAACAACCCGAAAAAATTATTTTCTCGGACAGTTATTACACCGAAACGGAGATGATCACTTTCGCCAAAAAGATGATTGATTTATCGAAAATTAAGAAAAATCGCATCAACCATATCATGGACAAAATGGGCAAAGTAACTTTTCAATTGACCAATATTGGCGTGAAAGAGGGCAATATCATCTTTTGTTTAACCATGAAAAATACGTCACCCTTGGATTATAATTTGGAATACATGAAATTTTATCTGCGGGATAAAACCAGGCGGGAAAAAGAGGTTTCGCAGGAACTTGAAATCAAGCCCAATTTCGCTTACGTGGAAAGAAATGGTCTTTCCAATGAAACCAAATTGGGCGTTGCGGGGGGTGAATTTAGTTTTGTTTTTATGATTCCCAAATTTTCTATGGCTGCCGACAAAAATTTAGAAATCGACATTGTGGAAAAAGAAGGGAGTCGCACCCTGAATTTGAAAGTGGATTATGAAACCTTTTATTATCAAATGACACGATTATGAAATTAGTAGTCAATATTTCAATCTTAACTTATTTGCTAATCTTACTCAATATAAATCGTGTAGTAGGACAAATCAGAAACAAAAACACTACCTACCTCGAACTATCGGGTGGTAATCCCATCATCATTGACGAACACAGATTCTTGCGAAATTGGTCTGAGGGTGAACGGGTTTACGGGTTGGGCTTGTGTTTTACGAACGCCAAAGCCAATTATCATCGAATTCATTTGCATTATAAACAAGAAAAAGTAATGGATAACGCTGCTTTTTATACGAATGCTCAAATCAAATACAGCTACGAAACCTTATTATTCAAAGGAAAATACCATCGGTCATTTTTGGGTTTTCTCTACGGAGCGGGTATTGGTTTTGAATCGCTCAGAAATTCCCCGAATGCTAATCTCTCGAATGATAAGGTATATCCATTCTTGACCGTTGGCTTACATATGGAGAAATTTATCAGCCCAGGGTTTGCTTTGTTCCTAAGACTTGATACCGATGCAACCACCACCGCCATTTCTCAACGTATCAAGGCAAATGCCCAAATTGGACTCAAATTCAAACTTTTTAATGCTCAATAAAGCCCATGAAATATTTTGTACTACTCTTTGTTTTGACTATTGCGTTGGCGGGTTGCCGACCTCAATTAGATACCTCCGTTACGGATTCCAGTTATTTTGATTATAATTTCAACGGATTTATTACGGAACCAAACGATACGATTAGCATTAATACGTGGGTAAATTATGAGCTGTATCTGAAACCCATCAGTACTTCCTTATTGAAGGAAGTTGATAAAACGATTGTGGTCAAAACTACGCTTGATAAAGACCTTAAAGTATTTTATCAGCTTTTCGATTTAGGAGGAAAAGCCCTATCAACGGAACAAAGAACGGGTGATGTTTGCTCTTTTTCCACGGAACAATTGATTGAACATAAATGCCATCTCAAAATCAAAGTATTGCCACCCTTTGAAGTCGGAAAATTCAATTTATCCATTATCGTGCGTTGGAACAAGGTCAAGAAGGAGATTATTAAATCCGTTTTTGTCAGGTAAATAAGATGATCAGAAAACGAATGGATAAGGATTCAAGGAAGTGCTTCGCCAATGAATGGTAAAGTGCAGGTGTACGCCCGTTGTTCTGCCCGTTGAGCCGCAAAATCCAATGGATTGACCTTGATAGACGTATGAATTTTTCTCAACGATGTAGGTCTCTAAATGCCCGTAAACTGTTTCATAACCCAATAAATGCTTGATTTTGATGTAATTCCCTACATACGGATTGTAGCCGACTTCGGTAATTTCACCATCGGCAGCAGCATAAACCAGTTGACCTTTGAAAGCCTTAATATCAATGCCTTGATGCTTTTTAATTGCTCCCGTAATGGGGTGAATGCGATACCCAAATTTGGAGGTAATTTTTTGATTAGCAATGGGATTCAACGTAGGAATTTTAAAACTCAATTCGTAAACGTACTCCCTGATATTTAATGGTTGAGATTTCGATTTATCCATGAATCTAATTAATTGGCGGGGTTCGTAATCCAAAAAGATTGCCATTAAGGTAGAATCTGACAATTGACTTTGAGCCTGATGGGTTGTACCCACGAAAATACACAAAAAATAAAATTTATTCATAATACAAATATATTAGATTTATATATCTTAATATAATATTTTATGCTTAATTTGCCAAATCTTTTTACCCTCTATTTCACTTTGATATGCACTTGATTTACCTTGACTTGCTTACAACGGTTCTGTTTTTTGGGTTCATTGGCTACCTCGAACGATTCGGGATGATCGGAAAAAATAAGGTCTCTCCTATTTTAATTCAGAAGGTCAATCAACTGATTTATCATAACCTTTGGTTGTACGTATTACCTTATTTTTATTCCATTACGCTGATGAGTGACCTCGAAAATTTCTTTGGCTTAACATATTATGCGAATCAAATTTGGTATTTCTTGTTGATTTTGTTGGTTCAAATGGTCGTATTTATGAAAATTCAGCCCGTTGGTACGCTGGTTTATTTTTTAAAACTCAGAGACATCTGGCAGAAAATTTTTTCTAAAAATATTCGGGATGAACATTACTGGACAAATAGATATAATAAATTGAGAATGAGGGGATTAAGATAGAACTTTGTTTTACCAGAACAAAAACCATATCAAAATGCACCCTCACATTGGTAAATTTAGCGTACAATACGGTAATTATCGAGCGAGTATCGCTCAAAATCTTTTTATTTTCGTTGGTTGTATAATTCAAGGTAAGACAACCAACCTTTATGAACTTCGTAATGAAGTAAGTAAAATCACGGAAAAGTACAAGACAGATACTGAAAGTCATTACAAGCGATTGACTCGTTTTATCCTACTGAATTCATTTGGAAATCTTTGGTATTATATTTTATGTTATGGTTTAGATTTACTCAATTTAAAATTAGGTATTTGTTATCTTGATGGTACAGAGTGGTATATTGGTTCATTTAAATTGCACATTTTAGTTTTAGCCGTTGATTTTCAGGGAGTTGCTATTCCTGTATATTTTCAATGTTACAATCATAAAGGCGTATTGTCAGAATATGAGCGTAATAAATTTTTAGAAAATGCTCGCAAATGTTGCCCTTTAAAGAATGCCAACATCATTGCTGACCGTGAATTTATTGGTAATGAATGGTTTTGTCATTTTGCAAGATTAGAACTCTTCTTTACCTGTCGAATTCGACAAAATATGTATAAAAATAATCTTATCGGTAATTTATCGTATAGTCAATTACAGAAGAGAGCTCTCAAAAAAGGACAAGCCTCTGGACTAATTCAAGTAGAAGGTCAGCTATTCCGTTTATGGATTATTAAAAAGACAGAAACGGACTCAAAAGAACCTTTAATTTACGTTTTAACAAATGTTTTAGCTAAACGCAATGCTCCAAATTTATACAAATTAAGATGGAAGATAGAGTGTCTATTCAAACATTTAAAGACCAATGGCTACAATCTTGAAGCCCTTAGAATGACAAACTTATGTAAAATTAGACTGATGTTTTCTATGGTGGTCTTGGCTTATATTATGTCGATTTTAACAGCACTTGATGAAAGAAAACAAAAGCCTGTCCAAAAGAAAACCTATAAAGATGGACGTACTTTTGATGTTATTTCTATATTCAAACAAGGGCAGTCATTAATTAAACAGAGATTTATAACACTCTCACGATTTCTTGATTTAGTACAATTTTTGAACGTGAGGATTTGTGTGCCGATTTTTAACAATAATCCATTTGTCCAGTAATGTTAAAATTAGTATAAATAATCTGTCCATTGGGCGAATAATTGAGGGGTATTATAGTTGATTCGTTCATGTTGCTGGATGTTTTGTGGCATTACTCATTCGTTTACCGTGAGTAATAGCTTCGTAAAGTTGATGGATTAAATAAGACTGCTATACATCGGATTTTGCTTGGCTTAACTCCGAATGTAAATAGGATAAATCAAACAATTCATCGGTATTCATCTGATGGGGTTGCTTGATTAAGAGGGCATCTACGTACCATTCGGCGGCTTCGGCGTAGTAATTAACCGACTGTTTCACCACGCCCACGACTTTGTTTCCCACTATGATTTTAGCGATTTCATTGAGCGGAAATAATACTACGTATTTAATGAGTTTAGCGAATAGCACGGGGATTTGAACGAGTAGTCGCAAAACAATCTGATTCGACTTATGGGCTTCGTACTGGATGAAATTGTAAATACTTACGCCTAAATTCACGAATTTGACCATCCAATTCGCCAGACCTTGGGGTAGCCAAAAGCGGGAGAGGGGGGCAAAACCGAATAAACAAGAAATGGCGTGCAGTACCCAAATCCCAAAAACGAACCAGCCTACATTGGGATTAATGGCGGCTCCGAATACGGTCAAAATTCCCAGTACGATTGTTCCAAAAAACAAAGAAATCACGGAGAGCATGGCGAGGTCTTCCTCGAAATCTTCGTGGAGCAAGTCTTTTAGTTTGAAACCGTCACTCAATAATACGTCTTCCTGAGTCCACTTATAGCGGTTCTTTTTGACAAAATCCCAGTTATTTTTTAGCTCGTTTTGCATTTCGGGGGCATTTTTACGGATGATGTCTTCGGGTTCTTCGTGAACTCGCTGTTCGGAGCTTGAAAAGTTCTGTCCCGCTTGATACGTACCTTGTAAGAAAGAATAAACCATTTGACAAGCCAGTTCAACTTGTTGGAATTTAGTGGTATATTCTTGGGTGGTAGTTGCGTTGTTTAAATGGGAAACTTTATCGGGATGCCAGCGTTTCTTGGCGGTCTTTTCGAGTTGTGGAATATCCTCAATTTTTAATTGAGCAATATTGGTAATTTCTAACAGTTCAATCGCTTGGTCAAATGTTAATTCCATGAATTGGCTTGTAAGGGTTTAAATGTGTGGTGAACAAAAAAGGAAAGGATGATGGGTCGGAATGGCAATACTTAGCCGTACTCACGATGGAGTATTTCTACAAGACATTCTTGATTAGATGATATTGGGAGAAAATGGGAGCGGGGAACGCTATCCAAAGAAAGGTTTTTTTTCATGGTCGCTAAATGATTTCAAAAATTTAGCGACCTTTCGAGCAAAATAATAGCGTGGAACGCTACTTGCTTGTTTGTGTAGGTCCGACCAAGAACCCTTGCGACAAAGCAAAGTAAACGTCCACGCATAACATGGACGTTCAACCTATACTTCCTATCGCTATTTTAAACTTGGTCGGTTTACACAAACAGGATTTTTAAGCTAAACTTAAAATACATTTATTCTTTTTTTACTGCATACGTTTGATTAAAATGTGGTCAAATATAGGGTGAATAGAGGGACACTCGCAAGGGAATATTCAAAAAAAATTGAGGAATCGTATAAAAAAATTTCATTAATTAATAACTCTCATTTTGGGGTGTATTTTGCTTTACGGAATACCCTACAAAAAGAGCCTATACGGAGTATATGGGGTAATTTTGAGTAATTTTTACAAATGTTTACTTTTAAAGTAAACATAATAAAACCCGTAATTTCATTTTTGTACGGGTGGTTGCAATTCTTAGTCTTTCAAGGATTCCTGCGGGATTCTTAGGGATTCCTACATGAATCCCTTGATTATCAGGGGATTCCTACAAAATTGAAAAACCACCTAAATATACTAAACTTAATCCCTTGATAATCAAGGGATTCCTGCGGGATTCCTACGCTTAAACTCAGGAATCCCGAAAGGAATCCCTATGGGTATCAGGCACTTAGCTTTTTGATAAAAAATTAAGGTTTATAGGAGCTTCTTTACTTTTTGAACCGTTGCCATTGCCACTCCTGCGACTTTCATAGTCGCCCGTATGCTGTTGCCTAATTGCAACGATGCCACTACTTTTTTATGTCGTTTCAAAAATACTTTTTCGTCTTCTTTGCCTTCTTTTCTCCCGTGGGGTTTACCCGCTCTCCGTGCTTGGGCAATACCTGATTTAATCCGTTCTGAACGGTCTTCTTGCTCGGCTCTGGCTCTCTCACTCAGGAACATAAAAAGGAGCTGTCCCACGGGGTTACGTTTGCCATCTGGCATGAGCGTATCAATCTTAAAATTATGCACGTAAATGTTAATGCCTTGCTCCGTTAGGATTTCTAAAACCTTCAAAATCTCAAACGTCTTTCTCCCCAATCTGGACACCTCGGAAACCAGCACCGTCTGCATCGCTCCCGCACTGGCAAGACTCAGGAGTCTTTGAAGGTCGGGGCGGTTCTCGTTTTTAGTATCGCCCGTGTGCTTGCTCACAATTTCTTCAACCACTTCATACGCTCTCGATGTTGCCACGTTCCGAAGCTCCGTTACTTGGCGTTCAAAATCTTGCGTACTTTTGGAAACTCTGGCTAAAATAACCGCTTTCATATTTGCGTATTGAATGGGATGAATACAGGATTATTAATTGAAAAAGTTGTTCCGTAGATTAGTAATGAGTTTCCTCGTAACAATATTCTCGGGTTAGAATAAAAGAGCCACGCATAACACGTGGCTACTTTTATCGCTTGCTAATACGCATAAGTATTGGGCGTTAGTAGTAGTAACGTTATCCCAATAACCATAGTAGCAATATTGTTGATACCCTTATGTGCTTATCTTTTTCAAATACTCGGTTCGACTGCCTTGATTTAACTCTTCAATGGCTTGGTTAAGTTGCTGATTAGTTAAGCCTTTGATTTTCATGGACTTCTCGGCTTCCTGCTCTGCTTGCTTAAACAAAAATTTTGTCAATAAATTATGGGCTTCGTTTGAGTTGTCTTCGGGTAAATCCATCGTAAAGAGTATTCCTGATAAGGAAATACCGTAAGATTTTTAATAGGAATAATGGGGGCTTGGCTAAAAATGAGTTACAAAATTCAACCCTTTTAAATCAAGCCGTGTGAAGGCTCATGGCTGTTTTGGCGGATGCCAAAGGTAAAAAGTGTTTGATGTCTAATCGGTTCACCCGTTTTTCTGCGTGCCATAACTCATAATCTCCCTGCAATTTTAACCAGAAGTCAGGCTTTGAACCGAAAGCCTCGGAAAGACGTATTGCCATATCGGAACTAATACCTTGGTGTTCATTCAAGATATTAGAAAGCGTTTTAGGGGTTATCCCCAAACCCAAAGCCACTTCTTTAATGGTTAAATCTTGGTTTGATTCTTCTCTTATTCCCTCAATCATATCTCTAATCATTGAACCTGGGTGGGGGGGTCTCATGCCTCTTTTCATAGTTACTTTTTTTTATGTTAATGATAATCTAAATAATCTACATCGGCAGCCATGCCATTTTCAAAGCGAAAGATTATTCGATAATTCCCATTCACTTTAACCGACCAAAAGCCGTCATATTTTCCCGATAAAGGGTGTAAACCCCAACCAATCATATCCATATCATCAATCATTTCAGCTTCGTCCAATCGGTACAAAATTCGTCTAATTTTTTCCACATGATGCGGTTGCAATTTGGAAGGGTCGTCTTTTTCAAAGAATAGCTTTAACCCTTTATGGTGAAAATTATGTATCATCTTACGACAAAGATAACGCATAACGTTATGCGTTACAAATATTCCATTTAAAATAAAAGAGCCACGCATGAAACGTGGCTACTTTTATCAGTTGCTAAAATGTGTAAGTATCAGGCGTTAGTTCAAGTAACGTTATCCCAATAACCATAGTAGCAATATTGTTGATATTTTTCGAGTAAATGAAATACCTAAATGTAAATTGAAGAATGGTGTTTCACGAAAGTAAATAGCGAGCTTTACTGTACCAAAAATTTCAGTTGATTTCAATGGTACATTTTTTATGAATTAATGACTCCCTCTGTTTCTCATCAAGCGGTCTTTTTCGCTCGATGTTTATTTTGGTACATATTTTTGTGTATTTTTAGGAAAAAAAAACGGATTTATTTTACTCGTTTTCTCTCACATCAAAACTTACTTCCGATATTCCTCTGATACCAATTTCCAAAATATTTATCGGCAACTTTGGGATTATTCTGCCTAAAACTCTCAACTTGTTGCTTAAACTGATTAACTCGTTCATCATCGGTTGAGCGAAATGCAACATAAGAACAGATGGATATGGTGAAAACCATAGTGAGCCAGTAGGTAAAAAAAGATTGTTGAGAGGTAAATCCGTAAAAGCTCCCTTTGACTTCAACTGTTGTGGGAATACTTTTTATCGCCAATTCAGCGGCTTGCCGTTCTTTTCGTACTTCTTCTATAATTCCCGAAAAATTGGGCAATTTCAGGGCTATTACTTTTGCCACTTCTCCCGAATCAACAGTAACGTTGGCTGGATTCGCTAAATGCTTTTCTAATAAACTAATTAATTTTTGGTGGCTCTTCTCCAAAGCCTCTACTGTATCAAAAGGATCTTTCATAGTTATTTCATACCCATTTGAGGGCGGTTTTGTTGTTTTTGTTTGACTTCGTTTAATTCTTCTTTGGCAATGTCCAACGCTTTCTTCGTGAATTCATAATTAAATTTCATTTTTGCCGTTTCCTTCTCCATCGCTTCTCGCTCTTGCTGGAATTTTATCTTTTCTCTTTCAAGCTGCTCTCGTTCTAATTGTAATTGTCTTTGTAAACTATTGCTAATTTTTTCAAGCAAGGGTAACGATGCTTTAACAGACTGGGCTTCTTTTACATCAGCTTCTAATCCCGTTAAACTTTTGACTACTCCGTAATAAGTCTTCATATCGGAGTGTTTTGCTTTACTTCCTTCAATTCCTCTTTCAAGTCCAAATCCTTGCATCTCCTGAGCGTAATCAGTTTGCAAGGCTCGCAAGGTACGGGGGGTGAATATCTCTTTGGCGGAAAGTCTATTGTCGGCGGTAATGGGTACGATGATGGCGTGAAGATGGGGGGTCTTTTCGTCTTGGTGTAACGTCAAAGCTACCACGTTTTTCCCGTAGCGATTTTCCAAAAATTCCTGATTTTTTTTTAACCATTCACTCCCTCGAATATCGTAGGCTAACCCCGATTCGTCTCGGTCAAAAAAATCAGCGGATGCCGTTAAAATCATCTCAACCGCTCGGACGGCATCGGGCTTGACTTTACGGGTTACCCCTGCTTGCTCGATGCGTTCGGTGGCAATTTCCCATATGCCCCGATGGCTCAAATTAATGTATTCTTGGTTCAAATGCTGGCGTTCTTTGTCGGCATTTAAAACCTCCCGTTCTCGGTAGTTATGCTGAGTTTTGCCCGTGGCTGAACCGCTACTTTTACACTTGGCTATTCTACATATTGCTTTCATAATACTGTCGTCTGGTGGAAGCCGTCTGCAAGACCCCACTACCAATTTTGAGGATGGACAAACGAAGTGAGGTCATTCTCAAAATTGGTATAGTGGGCTATACCTAATTTTTAAATTAGAATTCACCAAAAATACACCCCTTTTCCCCAATAACCTAAATACTCACACACTATTTTCAACCCTTGATTTATCATTATTCTTTTGGCTGGCTCTTCCCCATAGAAAATTATATTTATTTAACAAATGGGGAAGAAAATCTTAATTAAAATACTTTCATTCTTAGAGTGATTATTACACTAACTTTACTATTTTGAGAATCTTTTACGAGTGAATAGTTTTTGTAATACAAAAACTATTCACTCGTAAAAGATAATATTTTAATAGATGAAAATTCTATAAACTCAGCAGAAATAATGACTTTTCAGAACGTTTATAATTCTAATGCTTTTGAGGAAAGTGAAATCTAAAAAAACCGAAGGGGGACACGGACGTACCCGAAAAATCGGTACTTGTCTGGGGAAAAATTGGACAGGGGTAACAAGAAAGTTGCAGTATTAATACCCAAGGGGAAGGTACTTTATTTTATAAGTTCACATTCTCATACCACTAATAGAGTCACCCACAGTACAAAAAAGGATTAATAATTATGAATTATTTATCATCATACCGAAAGGTTATTCTGATAAATAATTCATAATTACTAATCACTGAAATATCTTGTAATGAACTTACTGAAATATTTTGCATTTCCAAACATAACTTCTTATTACTAAGAATTTGTTTTGTTCTACTACACCAATACTAATGCCAAAGAAATGGCATCCATTAATTTATTGAGAGGGTTTGGCGAACTTCCACCCTCTATTACTTTTACTTCTTCTTGGGTTAATTCATTCAACCACTCTTTATTGAAATTTTTCATTTTGCTGTTTGTTTAAATTAAGACACTTTAATAATGTAAAATTACTCTGAATGTACGATTTTAGGACAATAGTTTAGGAATACAATATGAAAGGCAGGAATACAATATAAGCACCTTGTTGTACTTCAATAAGTCAATAAATCTGACTTAATTTCACCAGAGTATTCGACAATGGATAAACAGTGAAAAAGTAGTTATTTTTAATCAGTTAAGATGCTCAAAATGAGCGTATTTAATCATTTTATGATGTTCATAATATCTGTAATATTGTGTTAGTGAAAAAATGTTTTTCTACTATCAGTTACACGTTAAATAATGTTTATTTATGGAAAATGTAGGAATGAAAATTAGAAAATTGAGAGAATTGCGTAACTATACGCAGGAGTACATGGCTCTGAATCTCAACATTACCCAAACTGCGTACTGCAAGATTGAAAAGGAAGAAAGTCGCCTAACAATCTCTCGTTTGAAAGAAATTTCCGCAGTTCTTGAAGTTGAATCACTTCAAATATTAACTTTTGATGAAAGGCTCTTTATCCCAAGTATTTCATCATCAAAACAGCCAGAAAAGCGAATTGTAGAAAACGACAACGTGAGGCAAATTTTTCAACAAGATGCTCGTGATGAACAAATGAATCATCGAATGAAGCAACTTGAAAGTGAAATTTTTATGCTTCGTGGATTGTTAGTTAGTTCGCCAAATCAGTACGTACCAGCAATGGCGAGTTAGTGACGATTCTGTCAGTTTATTACCAAGAGAGCCTCAAAATAAATACTTTGAGGCTCTCTTGGTAGTAATTGATTCAGTCATTCTTTGTAACGCACAAAAAAGTGCTATTCAATGACTTGAATAGCACTTTTTTGTGCGTTAATTTATAAATCAATTTTTAAGATATTGTCCTTTGTATGCCTATCTATCAACAAATGCAAAGGGTCGATTCCTACTTTTTCAGGCTGCTCTTTGACGGTAATTGAAATTTGTTGCTTCGCTTGATTAATTCGATGTCGTTGATAATAAATTAGCTTTTGCTTATCATTTTTGTCAGATTTTCCATAAATTCCAACCCAAAGCCATTCGTTCATTTTCATAGGTTTCTCATTCCCAAGACTGTCAGCTTTTATCTTCTCACACGCAATAGTGAAATTGACTTTATATCCTCCTTTTTCTTTTTGGGCATCGGCTTTTATTACCCTGTTATCATAGAGGACTATTGACTCTATAAAATCCGTTACCAAATATTGCAGAGAATCGGGTGTTACAGCTCTTATCTCCTTTATCAAATCATTACTATTAGGATAAATCCCTGTCCTGCTAACCACCTTCCAATCCCATTTTTTCAGATAATTTTTTAGGGCTAAATTCAATTTTTCTTCCCCAATATAATCTTGAATTGAATACAGAACCAGTGACCCTTTATTGTAATGAATATATTGCTGGTTTGCACAAGTTGATAGGGGTTCTTCGTTTTTTCGTTCACCAGACCTTCCACTCAAATAATAATCCAATTCAAATTCTAAAAATTTCTGCATTTGCTCTTTTGGAGTATTTTTATTCATGGTCATTAAAGCACTGTATTCCGCTAATGATTCTGAAAGGAATCCAGATCCTTTCACATCGGCTTCACGTGCCTGATGCCCCCACCACTGATGGGCAATTTCATGGGCTGTCACAAAAAATGGCATATCTATATCTTTTTTATCATCAATGTCCATGGCAAAACCCATACTCTCACCAAAAGGAACAGTGTTCGCAAAAGATTGTGCAAAACCATGATACCTTGGAACTTCCATAATCCGTAACTGACGATATTGATAAGGTCCAAAATTAGCTTGATAATAATCAAGCGATGCTTTCATAGACTTTTTCAATCTATCTATGTTGTAAGTGTGAGTAGGATGATAATAAATTTCTAAGTTAACGCCCTTATAATTTTCTTTTTGAACGGTATATTTAGCAGATACTATCGAATAAAAATTATCTATTGGAACATCCATTACATAATGAAAGTACCTTTTTCCATTCTCTTTCCACTCTTTTTGCAAATAACCAGGAGCAATGGCGATTTGGTCGGGAGATGTTCCGAGCGTAATATCAAAGTTTATAAAATCTGCATCATCACCATAAACATTACGACTCAAGCCCACGGGACTATTTCTATCTAATGCTCTTGAACGCTCTTTTAATCCTTGTTCCTTACGTTTATCATCGTCATTCAATTCTCCTTCCTTGGCATAACCAATCATTGGAAAATAGGTATTATTAAAGAATGTTCCATTATTCACAACATCAGTTCCTCTTTGACCTTGTGAAAATCCTTGTGTTTGGAATTCAATTTGAAAATCCATTTTTAAACTATCAGATGGTTGTAAGGGCTTTTTTAACTGATAAATATAAAAATGATAATCCTTAACGAATTGAGTATTTAACTGAGTAACAACATTCAATTTCAAATAATCAACTTTCATATTATCATAAATCCCTGCCATTACGTATAAATCATTAATGGGTTTATTGGTCTTATTTTTTAACCAGTAATATCCAGTAGCCACAAAATCACGACCTTCTGGCATTAGATCAACCATCAATTTTACGTCTGTAATTTTAGGTTGAGCTACATTTTCGTATTTCTTCAAAGTTTTTTCATACTCTACTGATTCTCTTTCCTGATTCTTTGTATTTGCATAATGATTTAAGTGATTCGTATTGTAATAAATATAAGCACCACTTGCGACAAAGACTGTTGCGGTAAATATGAAAAAAGTAAGTATAGACTTATTTAGTTGGCTTTTTCCAACCTTCAAGCGAGATTTAAGTATTCCCTCAGAACCCCGTACTGCCAACACTGAACCAATGGTAAACAATATCGCACTAAATGCAGTCCAGTATATATTTCCCCATACAAAAGGGGGAACGAAATGTCCATAACCATTCATTTCAGAGTAATTCCCTAATGAAGCAGAGTTGAATCGTAATAAGCTATGTTCAACACCCCAGTAACTAAGAACCAAATCTGAAATAAATATCATAATCATTATTCCATGTCCTAAAAATTTGTTGTTAACTAATGAGTGGATGAAAAATCCCAAAAGCATAAAAATTATTAAAGAAATTAGAGTTCCCCCAAATAGTTCTTTTACATATACTCCTAACTGAAAATCATAATACCCTTTAAAGGTTTGAATCGTGATACTGATAAGAATACTTATCACAAAGACCGAACAAAACGCCAGCGTTAAAGCCAATAATTTGCCAATCATTACTGTGATATTTGAAATAGGTAAAGTGTCATGAATTAAATTCATCCGCAATTCTCTTTCTTTCCAAACTAAATCACCAATATACATAATAGTCAAAATCAATGGAAATACACCTGTCAAAATACCCATTGATTCTATCATTTTATAAGTAGAAGGTACAACGGTTGTACCATACCAACCTTTGAGAGTTGTACTACTAAAAATAAATATCATAATTCCACAAATCGTGAGACCAATAAAAGGTAAGTCTTTAACTATACTTTGATAATATATTTTAGTTAATTCAATGATTTGGAGAAAGTAATTATTAAACTTTCGTACCACTTGGGGCATGGTTTCATTCAATAACTCAGGGCGACTTTTGACAACTTTATTTTTCTTTTTGATTATTGGATTAAGGACTTGCTGCAATGAGAATATACGATAAGTAAGTAGTAAACCCAATACGCCAAAAGAAAGCCAAAAAAGCCGATTGTATAAAAAATCACCTGATAAACTGATTAAATCGTGGTTTTTCTGGGCAATTGACCAATATCTTGACTGCAAGCCAGCGGCTCTGATACCAATAGGGTCAAGTAATGCCCCTACTTCCCGTTTGTCCATTTGATTTAACAAACTGCCCGTAAAAAAGTACAATAACAGGAAAAAAACACCCTGCATGAATACCACTATCATCTTGCGACTCAATGCTCCCACCGAGAAAAAAATAGTAGCCATCACAAACATATTTGGCAGAATCAATACTAAATAACTGTGAATGTATGGATATATGTTAAATGATAACATTCGTGAAGAATCACGCCAGGGCATTAAATCTCCAATGATAATACCTAATGGAATGCCTAATGAAATATATAACAAAACGATTAATGACCCCGTAAATCTTCCAAAGAGGTAATCAAATTTGGAGAGATTTGTGGTGAAGAATAATGCCTCAGTATTATGTTCAAAGTCTCTAATGATTGCCACGCCCATAACAGCGGAAGCAATAAAAATAGAGAAAATATTGATAAAAGAACTAACTTGGAAGATAATAAACGTTCCGTTTTCTTTCACTTGCCCCCCCGTTCCAAGCATTTCAATGGCACTCGTGGAAACCATCAAAAAACCCATCAAAAATAATATACCGAAGTATAGGTAAGTGGCTGGTCGTTTCTTACGATACGCCAGCTCAAATTTTATAATTTCTTTCCACATGAGCGTGCGTGATTAGTTTTGATTAATTTTTTTGAGACTGTGAAAATAGAAATCCTCTAACGTTGGCTCAACCTCAATAGCGTGAGGAGCTATTTTATCCTCTGAATATACATGGACATAAGGTTCACCAGCAACCATCCTTTCAGAAATTACATTCAAAGATTTTTTGTAGAAATCAAGCCTTGATTTCTCAACATGATCTTTCCAAATTTTCCCTCTTATTCCTTGTATTGCATCATTAGGTGAGCCAGCAAACACTACTTCCCCTTTATTGATAATAGCAACGTTTTTACAAAGTTCTTGTACATCTTCAACAATGTGGGTAGAATAAATAATAATTTTATCATTACTTAAATCACTGAGCATATTCAAAAAACGATTTCGTTCTTCTGGGTCGAGTCCTGCGGTTGGTTCATCAACAATTAGAATTTTAGGATCACCTAACAGTGCCTGAGCAATACCAAACCTTTGCTTCATGCCGCCCGAAAAACCACCCAAATTTTTATTTCTTACTTGGGTCAAGTTCGTTTTTTCTAACAAAATGTCAACTATCTTTTTTCTTTTCGTAGAGTCATTTATTCCTTTAAGTACAGCTAAATGGTTCAAAAGCGTTACAGCATCAATTTTAGGATAGACTCCAAATTCTTGTGGTAAATAGCCTATCATTTGACGTACAATATCTTTTTGATTTAAAATATCTACTGCGGGATGGTAACCATCATTATAAATAATACTACCACCGTCAGCTTCTTGTAAAGTTGCAATGGTACGCATAAGCGAAGATTTACCTGCACCATTTGGTCCAAGTAATCCAAACATCCCTGTTGTGAGCGAAAGGCTTATGTCATTCAATGCTTTTACACCATTGGCGTAAGTTTTTGACAAATTCTCAATTTTTAGCTCCATCTTAGTAATTGTGTTATAATTTATTGTCGTTGCCACAAATCAAAGAAATATTATAATAATTTTGAAATAATCAGGACAAACAGTCTCTTTTGATGGACAAAAAAGAAGATTTGATGGATTATTATCAAGGGGTATCTTGATAAAATTCCAATACTCTCATACGAAGCAGATAATCGTATTTAGCTTGTATCAAGTTTATCTTAGCCTTATCAAAGTTTGATTTAGTGATATTATAGTCCAATGAATTCATAGTACCAGAATTAAACTTTATTTCCGCTATTGAAAACGCTTCTTGTGAGGCAGAAACCTGCTTTGTAATTGAGCTATACCGTTCAAATGCCATCGTCATGTTATTGTATGCTTGTTCAATATTTTGACGCAATTGTTGGCGATTAATTTTATCACTAAATAGTAAGTTTTCTCTATTTAAATTAGCAACATTTAATTTATTTCGATAGCTGTAGCCATTCAAAATAGGGATTCTTACCTGTAAATTAAAAGTAAAGTTTCGATTTAATTCAAGTTGATTAAAATACGAAATACTTTCAATGCTACTCTTAGGCTGTACTGCCATCACTGGTAAATTTATTCCATTAACAGGCACAAAAAGTCCTGTGTTGATTTCTGAACTTTCTTCTGAAATAATATTTCTTTTAGCTGCACTTGAGTAATTGGTTGAAAGTCCAACATTGAAACTCACAACGGGGTAACGAGTTCCTTTTATTACTTCAATGGCTTTATTTGCAGCCAAAACTCTGTATTCATTAACCTTTAAAAATGACTGCTTTTCCTTGGCTTGATTATATACTTCTTCGGCAGTTGGAGCGAAGAGATTTATTTCATTTACCGTTAATGGTTCAACTTCTACCAACTCATTGGGCGAAAGATTCATCCATTGTAAAAGCGTTAAGTTAGCCCCAGAAAGGTTATTTTTAGCATTAACGATTCCAAGTTCATCATTGGTGAGCTGAACTTTCAAATCAATTAAATTTGTTTCCGCCAAAACTCCTGCTCTGATCAATTTTTCTGTTTTCTCAATCTGTTGTTTTGTTACACTTGCTTGGCTATTAGCAACAACTACCTGTTCTTTATTACTCAAAACTTGTAAATATGCCAAGATAACATTCAGTGTTACGTTTTCTTTATTAGCTTTCACATTGGTTTTTTCAGCAATAATTTGATATTCCTGCTGCTTCATTGAATTGATTTGTTGCCAACCGTTGAATAGTATCACGCTTGAACTTATCCCTACGTTATTGTAACCAATTTGCTGATTGATAGATGTGTTTGTATAAGGATCTACACCACGTCCAAAACTCATCCCTTGCCCTGTACTCGCATTGACTACTGGCAAACGATTATCATGAATCTGTTGCAGATTTGCCTCATTGATTTTCACATCAATGCTACTTTGCTGGACTTTTAAATTATTAGAAATAGCCGTCTCAATACACTGTTGCAAGCTGTATTTTTGAGCAAATATCTCCCCCGATAAAAGCATAAGAGCTTTTATCAATATTAGTTTTTGCAGTTTCATTTGACTTGATTTTAATATAACGCTTTGTATATACGTTACAGACTTTTCAAATTATTAAGCATAATGTGGGCGTAGAGAAAAAGCCAAAGAAAGTAGCTGATTTCGCCCTCTTATATTGAGCTTCTCCATAATTTTAGCACGATGATTATTTACAGTTGCAGTACTGATAAAAAACAGAGCTGCAATTTTAGGTGTGGTGTATGATTTAGATAGAGCTTGCATAATTTCTTTTTCACGGGGTGTAAGACTCTTTAAAACGGTAGGGTCATATCTGAACGATTCATTATCGGAGCGAACTTCATTAACAAATTTTTCAATGACATTTGAGGTATAGTTACGTCCAGAAGCGATTTCTTGTAAGCAATAAAAAAATTCACTCATGTTTACCCATGAATGGATATGCCCTTGTACTTCATCTTTTGGTCGTAATAATTGTACTTCTTCAACATTTTGAGATAAAAGTAGGGATTTACATTCTACTCCCCTTTCACGAGCTTTATTCAGAACATCAATGCCAGACATATTAGGTAGATCGTTACTGATAATAACAATATCTGGCTGATTCTCTATAACAGCTTTCAAAGCATCTTCGCCAGTTGTGGCATAAGCCTTCACCTTGTATTGGCGGCTTTGAAGTGCCTCCCGTAATACCTCACATAAGAAGGTACTGCGGCAAGCGATAATAACGGAAATATGATTTTGCATATTCATGTTCAATTTATAGCAATGAAAGAAGAGTACCAAAAGATGATTTTTGGTTAGAACTAATACTTTTGTTTTCAAATGTTGAAACAATACTTTTGCGGATAGTGAGTTTTTGAGTTTTCATGACGGCTTGTTTTAAATTGTTTTAGATTTTTTTATTATAGAATTGGGAATACTGAATGTTCCAGAAGATAATTTAAATTATATATCATCTTGGACAGGCTAAACATTAATACTTTACTTGACAGGTCACTTCTGATTTTTAATAAGAAATTGATTTAAAATATTGTTACATATAAATTTTAGTAATATTGTATATGCAAATATGGTTGAAATAGTTATTCTTAAAAAATTACATCCATAAACAGTGAGTTTCAATGTATCAAATCATATTTTAAGTGGTATATCATAAATTAGGTGCGTTCATACATAAAATAAAGTCTTTTGTCCAAATTAACAAAGAAATTATTAAAAGACATATACTTGGATGGTGTATATTTTGGTTTGTTGATTTTTGCTTTGCTTTTGCCAATAGAGGGGGAAATATTAATCTGGATTATCCTGTAAATATTATAATTTTCATTGCATTTTTTTATTCTGTCGCCTATTTTGCAATAATACCCTATTTTTCTACAAACAAATCAAGAGCTACTATTATTACCATACTGATATTAGTATTATTTGTGTTTTTAAAATACCTTTTTTCCGCTTTCATATTTGATGGAAATCCAACAAGAAAAGGGCTTATGTTTGTGAGTTTTGAAGTTTGGAGATTTTCAACCGCTATTCTTTTTGCCTTTGCTTACTGGATATATCTACAAAGTATGAAAGATCAAAAAATGAGGTATTTATCAGAAATTAAACTTATCGAAACACAAGATGTTCTTTTATCAACTGAGATAAAATTCCTGAAAGCCCAAATAAACCCTCATTTCTTATTCAATACACTTAATTTCTTGTACGCAGAGACCTACAAACTTTCTCCAAAAGTTAGTGAAGGTATATTATTACTGACCGAAATAATGAGATATACTGTTCAATCTACTACTAATGAAGAAATCACAATTGAAAAAGAAGCGGAATTTTTACGAAAATATGTGAAAATACAACAGTTACGTTTTCACGATAGACTTCAAATAGTATTAGACATAAATATATTTTCACCGTCCATTTCCATTCCACCTTTAATCATACTTTCATTTGTTGAAAATGCGTTTAAATACGGTAAAATTAATGACCCTAACAATCCTTTAACCGTAAAACTGGAGAGTAACCCAGAATACATATACTTCTACTGTTCTAATCTTAAAAATACTCATTTTAAAGATCCATCAACCAATGTAGGAATAGAAAATATTAAAAGCCGTTTAAATAGATATAGTAATAATTATGATTTGAGTATCAAAGACGAAAATTCAATCTATACAGTAACCCTTAAAATAAATCTATTATTATGATTAAATGTATTATCGTAGATGATGAACCGTCTGCTGTCGATATATTAAAGATTTATGTCGAAAAAATTCCATACCTAAGTTTACAACTTGCTACAACCGATGCCATTGAAGCACTTACTTTCATTCAGACAAATCAAACAGATTTGATATTCTTGGATATCAATATGCCCGATATTTCTGGATTGGATTTCGCAAAGTTGACTCAAAATAAAGCAAAGATTATTTTTACTACGGCTTATTCAGAATTTGCTTTGGACAGTTATCAATACAATACCGTAGATTATTTAATGAAACCCGTATCATTTGATGATTTTCTGAGAGCCAGCCAAAAAGTATTGAATAATATCACTCCCCAAAGCAAGGAATCAACTCCCAATGAAAAAGAATCCGTAGATGATTACATTTACGTAAAAACAGAACACAAGGGCAAAATAGCAAAAATAATGTTCAAGGATATTCTGTATGTTGAGAGCCTTAAAAATTATGTAGCCATCTATACAACCGATAAGGAACAAATCGTTTCCTTGCTGACGATGAAGGAAATGGAAGAGCGACTACCTTCAAACAATTTTTTCAGGTGTCATAAGTCATTTATAGTTGCCTTGGACAAGATAAAGGCAGTTGATGGTAATGAAATAATATTTCAAGAATTAAAGGATAAAGTGCCAATCGGTGCTACTTACAGGGATAGTTTTTTTCTCATTCTTAACCCTAAAATCTTATCTTCAAAAGGATAATACGAAATAACCTCAATGATTAACATTTTATAAAATGAATCATTGAGGTTATTTCACTGGTTTTTCTGAGAGCATAATTTCTACCTATTTTAAGTAAATATACTCTACGTAAACTACGTTGTTTCTATGTCGTAGTTGTTTCAAGCATCTTCGTTTCGATATTTCGCATCACTTCATTACAATTAGCACAAGCTAATGAGCCTTGTTGAGCAAACCAACGGCAACCACTACGAATGGCACAATCTTGAAGTTTTGCTTGAATTGGGTTATCCAAAGCACTAACAATCCGTCCAACCAAACTACACTGATGTCCTTCCTTATCCCATTGACCGCATCCACTCTTGGCACAATTTCCCGCAAAACGAAAACGAGCTTCGGGTGTACGTCCTTTTTTCGCTTCATCCACGAATGTTGAATCCACTTTGATGGCTTCGGGTAGATAATCTACCGTGCCTTCGGTATTGACAATTCCAAAAAGTGATGCACCTGGTTTCAATATAGAACTTGGACAAAGCAAGTTCTCAGAGGGTTTTATTTGCTGGCTCATAAAATGTTAATGTTTTACGACTGTATCAAGTTTATTTAATTTTCAATCAATTTGTAGAAAACTTCAACTGTTTTCAAATAGGGTAGCGTATTTATTTAGGCTGCGGGAGCGTAGAAATAATCATCATCATTATACTCTGCAAGTAGAATTATTGGATTACCTTCAAAGTCTGCACCATTGGCTGATACTTCCAAGAACCAATCATCGTTCAGTTCATCAATATCTTTATTGGCTTTGAGCCAATCTTCGTTTAAGTCGTTTCTAAAAGCCTCTAATGCTTTTAGTTTAATAGGAGGGGTAATGCTCCGATTACCCCCAAGTCCACTGATTATTTGGCTTCCCATCGTCATTGTCTTTAAAATTGTAAGGTTTGTTCTGAACCTGAATCTTTTGGAGGATAAGGAATAACCATACCTGCAATAGGAGGCTCAAAAGTAGGAAATACAGGTCTTCCTCCGTTAATTTCTGTTAATGTCTTCTCACTCATTTCGCCGTGATTGTCAATTTGTGCCAGCTCTGTCATGAAAGCCTTTGGGTCTTCTTTGGCTAATTCCCAGTTAATCTTTTTGTTTTGCTTTTTCATCGCTTAATATTTTGTTATTTAAAAGTTTACATCTTTTGTTGTTAAAAGATGCTTCAAATCTGTCGGATTATCAGATATGAAAAAAATAACATCCACCAACAATCATTTTATAAAGATGAAAATACCGTTTAGCGTGACATCATGTTTTTGTAAATACCTCAAAATCAAATTTATTTCATGAATGAATTAGCAATATTTTGCTTTATTTTAAAGCCTTTTTCACAAAATTCATATAGTATTCTTAACTCTCATATTCTATTCCTGAACGGTTGCCTCAGTGCCGAATATGGATACTAAATTTGTATCAACAAAAGAGGTATAAGAATCAGCTGCAGAGATACTAAACTCTTATTAATTAAATCAATTTTCAACTTTTTAACTTCTCAAAAAAATGCAAATCTCATTAAACAATTATTCAGCAACAGAATTATCATTCGAAGAACTTATGTCTATTGACGGTGGTAGTGCGTTTTCTCACTTTTTAGGACAGGTATGTGGAATTCTTTTGGTAGTAGCTATCGCTTGTATTCTCCTTTAATTCAATTTTTTTCACTCTTTTAAATTAAAAACAAAATGAAAATGTTAAACAATTACAATTTTGATTCTCTTTCTAATGAAGAAATGGCATCAATCACAGGGGGTTCATGGTGGTCAGATTTCCGTGATGGATTCACAGAAGGCTTTACTGCGGCAGTAAACTTTGTAAAAAGCTTGCTTAAGTAATTTAGTAATGATAGATGTGAGATAGGTGTAAACTTGTTTCACATCTATCTACAATTAATGTCTCAATCCATACTACTGGACATTTACGATTGATTCGATTTACGATTTACGATTTTTAAAATTAAAGCCTTGATAATCAATAGATTATTTTTAAAAATCGTAAATCGAATTAATCGTAAATCGTAGATGTCCAGTAGTATGGTCTCAATCATAATGTCTTAATCATTTAAACAATATATCTATGGATTTTTCATCATTAACTTCAGAACAAGTAGCTAAAATACAGGCTTTACAATTAAAAGTGGCAGAGACGCAAAAGCAATTAAGTACAACATTTGAGGTTACGAAATCAATTTGCGGTAATGTTGTAGTAACTGTTAGCGGATTAAAACAAATTACTGATTTGAAAATATCAGAAAATACTAACGATGACATTATCAAAAATACAATCAATATCGCATTGAAGTCAATTGATTTAAAGATTCAGAATCAAAATACAAATATGCTTCAAGGGATGATTCCAAAAGGAATAGCCGCTTAAATCCAGCTTACTATTCTCCTAAATTTGCAAAATATTAGAAAAATGAAAAAAAATTCTTTCAGAGATTTATACATTTTATGCTTATTATTATTATCTTTTAATATTGAGATTAAGGCTCAACAAAATTACTTTACTGTAAAAGGTAGAGTAATTTCTAATGAAAATGTGTTACTAAATTTAGTAAGTGTTAGGGTTGGTAGTATAGGTACTATCACTAATCAAAAAGGAGAATTTGCTCTAATTTTTTCGAGAGACCGCTTTACAAAAGATAAACTCATCCTGTCAAGTATAGGATTCTCGACAAGGTATTTCTCTATTGATTCCCTCATTAAAAATAATGTTAAATTTTTGGAAATATCTCTTTCAGAAAGTGCTACGGCACTTCATGAAGTTACAGTAGCAACGGGTGGACGTAGTATTATTCAAAAAGCGATAGATAAAATTCCTGAAAACTATCCTAATCACTTAGTTGGAATGACTGGATTTTTTAGAGAATCAAATCAAGATAAACAAGGATATTTATTTTTAAGTGAAGGCTTATTGCGGATAGTTACACCGTCTTATGAAAGAAATTCAGATAATGAAGTGCAAATCCTTCAATACCGTAAAAAAGTGTTTGAGAGAACAGACACTACACAATTTATTCGTTTAGGTGGCGGGGCTTTATTAGCTTCTAAGTTTGATTTTGTTCATCAAGATTTTGATTTTGTTCAAGGCAAAGAATTAAAAAACTACCAGTACAAAATTGTCGATATCGTTTCCCTGAAAGGTAGAGACGTTTACGTTATTTCTTTTCAGCCACTTAATAAAAAAGTGAATTTTCAAGGTAGGTTATATATAGATTATGAAAGGTTTGCATTCATCAAAGCCGAGTTTAGCATTGCAAGATTAGATGAGAAAAGGATTGGGCTTATCGAAACTACAAAGTTTGATGTACAAGTAAACTATAATGATTATGAAGATAAATGGTATCTCAATAATATTTGGTATCGTGAAAATGTTAAATTAAAGAAAGTTGAAAATATCATTGTATTAGAATATGTCACTACTGAAATAGATACCGCTGATACTCGTACTATTGGTTATGCTGATAAAGTACAGAGTAGAGATATTTTCATGGAAACCAATCATCCCTTTGATGATTATTTTTGGAAAAATTTTAACCACATTCTGCAAGATGATAAGCTAAAACAAGAATTGAATGACAAAAGTAGAGATTCCTTAGCAACTCAGGTGTTTACTGATAAAGTTAGAAAAACGGGGCATTCACAATTTAATTGGCAAAATTTTTCTTATAATCTTGCCAAACGTATTAATTATGAAATATCTGTGCAAGCAGTTGGGGTTACTCACTCGTTAGATAACATAACTATTTCACCACAGAATCTAAATATTTTTGATATTGACCACAACTATCTATTTTCAAAATCAAGATATATATATTCACTCCACTATGGTTTGAGTTTAGATATTTTACCGAATTTTAGAGCTAGTATCAAAAGTATGCGAAACTTTGGAATTGGTGATTATAATTTTAACAGTGAATTATATGGGTTATCATACAGTTTCAAATTCAATTCCTTGAAACGACCTATTAGGCTAACTACTCGGCTCTCCTACGAGAACTATACCTTATGTGAAAGGCTTGATAGTCATGTGAAAAGTGTGTCAGGACAATTTATATCTGATAATCAAAAATTGGCAGGGGATGAACTTGCGTTAAATATAGTCCATAAAAAAACTTATCTTACTTCTGCCCTTGGTTTGGAGCTTGAAATCAAGCGTACTAAGCACTTTTTCGTTGAAACTGGCTATAATATTCCTATCGGGTCGGATAGAGATTTTTTACAGTTAAAGGAAACTTCTGGCTTTTTTCTTTTCAGAAAATCCATTGATATTCCCTTCTCAAATACTGGATTAAGTTTTAACAATATTTTTTTTAGATTAGGGGTACGACTTAGAATATTAGGGGAAAAATAAAAAAAACTGTATTCGATAATAATTTTATGGCAGTATTGAATTGCTTACATACACACTCAAAGGTCTCTTTTTAAGCGTTTCAATAACTCTTGAAGCGGACTATTTTTGTTACATCCACGTTAATAAACTTAAAAATGATAGATTATATAGTCATATATAACTACATCCTAATACCTTTTATTCATATCTCTTCCTACAATATGATAAATCCCACCCATTGAAAAATCATGAGGTCAGGTCTAATTTTGTAACAGAAATTAAACCATATCTATCTCATGGCAACACAAATATTTCCTACCGAAATCATTGAAAACACTACCGAAGCGTACCTTCCGCAAGTTACGGTACGGAGTCAGATTATTTACATCTCTGTCCTGGCTATTCTCATAGCCGCTCTCATTGCTCTTCCGTATATCAAAATTAGTGTCTCCACCAATAGTAGTGGTATTGTCCGTACCGTGGCTGAAAAAAGTGATTTTAAAGCGATTACCTCTGGGCGTGTGTCAGCATGGTTGGTTAAAGAAAATCAAAAAGTGGAAACGGGTCAAAATTTGGTCGTTTTAGCTTCAGAAATGCTTGATTCAAAGATTAGTCTCGTCAAATTTCAACAAATTGAAAAGCAACAATTCATTCATGATTTAAGTATCTTGACACGACTTGACAGCGTGAATCTTCTCAACATAAGAGGGCTTAGATCATCCCTTTATGCTCAACAATACAATCAACTCAACTACCAACTACAAGAAAGTTTACAACAACAACGTAAAATCAAAAAAGAATTAGACACCGATAGAATGCTCTACAAAGAGAAAATTATCTCTATGCGAGAATTCGATGAAAAAGAATATACCTACAAACGTCTTTTAGCAGAATATCGGTCAACCATTGAACGGCAATTGAGCCAGTGGCAATCTGATTTAACAACCCATCAAATTGCCATTGCGGAAATACAAGCCCAAGAAAGTCAATTACTGAAGGAAAAAGAACTTTACACCATCAAAGCTCCCGTCTCAGGAACTATTCAGCAATTGGTAGGGAAATATCCAGGGAGTTATGTGCAGGCAGGCGAAGGATTAGGGCTTATTTCGCCCGACTCCAGCCTATTAGTTGAGTGCTATATTTCTCCAAAAGATATGGGCTTGTTGAAAAAAGGTATGAAAGTAACCTATCAAATAGATGCCTTGAATTATAACGATTGGGGGTTTGCCTATGGTGAAATAAATGAGATTGCGAATGACTTTGAAGTAATAGAAAAACAACCCGTTTTTCGGGTCAAATGTCGCTTGGACACAAGGTCTTTAAAGTTAAAAAATGGCTATGCTACGACCCTAAAAAAAGGAATGACCCTGCGAGCAAGATTTATTGTAACAGAGCGAAGTTTATATCAACTATTGTATGATAAAGTTGATGATTGGCTAAATCCCCTACAAAAATCATAATCGAAAACTTAAATCTATTAAATATTTCAAGGCTATGTTATTCGGAAAAATAAACAGAAAAATAAAGGTAAAACAACACGATATTACTGACTGCGGAGCAGCGTGTTTGTCTTCTATATCAGCACATTACGGTTTACAGTACCCAATCGCTCGCATCAGACAATTAGCATCTACTGACAAGAAAGGGACTAATGTTCTGGGCATGATTGAAGCTGCACAAAAGTTAGGATTTCAAGCAAAGGGAGTTAGGGGAACGATGGATAGTTTAGAGAAAATCCCTAAACCAACAATTGCCCATATCATTGTTAAAGGGGTTTTGCAACACTTCGTAGTGATTTATGAAGTTACCAAAACGCACATCACCGTCATGGACCCTGGCACGGGAACGATGGAAAAGAAAACCCGTGAGGAATTTGAAAAGGAATGGACTGGTGTTTTGATTTTGCTCTTACCAGATGAAAGTTTCAAGGAAGGCAACGAAAAAATATCCTCTTTCCAACGGTTTTGGTTCTTGATTAATCCCCATAAATCTGTGATGATTCAAGCTCTTTTTGGAGCTGCCATTTATACCGTTTTGGGATTATCGACCTCTATTTACGTTCAAAAAATTGTCGATAATGTTATCATTGAGGGTAACAAAAACCTACTTAATTTATTGAGTATGGGAATGATTGTCATACTGTTGATACAAGTATTTATTGGCTCATTGAAGACCGTTTTCGCCTTAAAAACAGGACAACAAATTGATGCACAGTTAATCTTAGGGTATTATAAACACCTTCTGAAATTACCGCAACAATTTTTTGATACGATGCGAGTTGGAGAGATTATTTCACGGGTAAACGATGCCGTAAAAATTCGAGTATTCATCAACGATATTGCCGTAAAGTTGGTTGTGGATGTCTTTATCGTAATATTCTCCTTTGCCATGATGTTTACTTACCACTGGAAATTAGCCCTTGTTATGTTATCAGTTATTCCTTTTTATGCTGGTATTTATTTCGTTGTAAATAAGGTAAACAAGAAAAAATTACGAAAATTAATGGAAGAAAGTGCGGATTTAGAATCACACTTAGTAGAGTCACTTACGGCGGCATCCACCATTAAACGCTTTGGAATTGAGTCTTACGCCAATGTTAAAACAGAAACTCGATTTATCAAGCTGTTGAAAACCATCATGGGTTCTTCCATGACTGCCGTTTATGCAGGAAACGCCTCTGAATTGGTTACTCGATTACTGACGATTGTTCTGTTATGGACAGGTTCATTATTTGTGATTGATAATCAAATCACACCAGGTGAATTGCTTTCATTTTATTCACTGATTGGCTATTTCACGGCACCAGTTAGCGGATTAATCAGTACCAACAGAGTTATTCAAGATGCTCTGATTGCCGCCGATAGATTATTTGAAATTATGGATTTAGAGCGAGAAGAAGTAGAAAATAAAGTAAAATTAACTTCTGACATGGTGGGCGATGTAAAATTCAAAAATGTAGCTTTTAGATACGGCTCACGAGTAACAATCTTTGATGATTTTAACTTATCCGTTCCCAAAGGCAAAATAACAGCGGTAGTTGGTGAAAGTGGTTCGGGTAAATCAACCTTAATGTCATTGTTACAAAATATGTACAAACTCCAAAGTGGTCTGATAACCATTGGAAACCTTGACATAAAACATATTAGTAACGATACGCTTCGTCAGCAAGTGAGTGTAGTACCACAGCAGATAGATTTATTCGCAGGTTCTGTCATTGATAACATTGCATTGGGTGATTTTGAACCTGATATGAAACGAGTTTTAGAGATTTCAGAACACCTTGGAATTACAGAGTTTGTTGAACAAATGCCTAACGGTTTCAATACTTACGTGGGTGAAAATGGATCAGCTCTCTCAGGCGGTCAAAAACAACGTATAGCTATTGCCCGTGCCTTATATCGAGATCCACAGATTTTAATTTTAGATGAGGCAACATCAGCTTTGGATTCAATTTCTGAGCAATACGTTCAAAGAACCATTAGAGCTTTGAGAGAACAAGAAAAAACGGTTATTATCATTGCCCACCGATTAAGTACCATTAAAAATGCAGATAAAATTGTAGTTCTCGACCACGGGAAAGTAGTAGAAGAAGGAATACATGATGATCTTTTGAAATTAGATTCTAACTATAATCGTCTCTGGACTCAGCAATTTGGTATGGCTGCCTAATAATATCATGATTCGATTTTAAATCTTTATTTTATTCATAAATTATTCTTTATAGGAATGTTTTAAAAGTATTTAATAATCTAATTACCAGTTACTTATAGTAATTTTGTATTAAATAATTAGAAATTAAAATAATCAATATCTCATTAATAATTCAAACATTTTAACAAAAAAAGAACATGAAAAATTTATTAAAAATGCTCGCAATTGCTCTATTTGTAGGTATCACATTCACTTCAAATGCAGAAGAAAAAAACTCAACTCCAATGAAGTCAAAAACATTTGAAGTTGGTATGTATCAGGTAATTAACACGCTAACTATGGTTGTAAATATTGAGAAGACTGGTAATGATGCTCTATTGGTTGTCTTGAAAGATGAAAAAGGAAATATTATATCTAAGAGTTTGTTGAGCAAAAGAGATAAAACTTACCGTGGAAGGTTTGATATGAGTGATTTAAAAGATGGTAAATATTCTTTTGAATTCACTAAGGGAAATGAGAAAATTGTGAAAGATGTGGAATTGCAATCTAATACTCCAAAGGAGATTATTCGTCAAATTTCGTTAGACTAACGATGATAAATTAGAGTCATCTCGAAGCAATGAGTATATTATTTTGAGATGACTTGGTACTTCTTAAACTCACTTGCACAATATGAAAACGTCAATTTTCACTCTATTAATTTTTATCGGTTTTCAAAGCATGATGTCATGCAAATCCGATGATATTTTTCCGACATCTCCTAACAAAACTGAAGGGAAACTAAATATTCCAAAATTAGGACCAATAATTAGTACGCCCAAACCAGTAACAGGTTCACCAAGTGGTGCAAGAAATTCATTTGAAGATGAAAGTCAGCCTATAAGCGATATTATGTGTACAGGTTTACCAGTTGATAATCTTACACCAGGTTGCCCTTGGGTGTATGAAGAAGACGGTATTGGTTGGCGTGAGATTACCGTAGTAATTCCAATGCCTAAAAATCAAGTAAAATAATTCTCAGATAACTTAAAATATACTTTTCTCACAATTTAAAATTAAACAAACATGAAAACTTTAAACACAAAAATCTCTGGTTTAGTTGAAATCAACAATACAGAAATTAAAAAAATAAATGGTGGAGTAGCACCAGGATCAAATGGTACTTGTACTCCTATTGATTTTGGTCCAAAAATCCCAGAATTATATAAATTCTAAGAAGGAAGAGCTTTTCTAAAAACCCAAAAAGGTCAAGTGAAACTTAATGTGTTTTATTTGACCTTTCTGGGTTTTTATTTTATAAAAGGTCGTGTGTGCAAGCTATTTTGCAATAAATTTTATGAAATTATGCGAATTACGGGTTAAAAATCAAGTAAAAGTAGGACAGCCGCAACCAATTTAGCGTAAATATGGACGAATAGTCCATTTTCAGACCTGACTTTTGAGGCAATGTGAATATTTGTTTTTTGTTGAATCCAATTATA
>JANXML010000105.1 GCA_025354645.1 Arcicella sp.
CCTTATTATTGACCGAGAAGAAAAGAATATAAATGACCATACTTGGTGTTTTTGGGAAACGGGACTTTCGCCATTTGAGGAAATAATCTTTAAGCAATGGAAAGGCGTTTGGTTTCATGGAACGGATAATTTTTCACAATTTCTTGATTTACAGGACTATACCTACAAAATGATTCGTGGAATTGACTTTTATGAATATATATTTTCGACGATAAAACATAATGCAAACATTTCTTTTTTAAAGGCTGATATTTTGGAAATTACTGAAACTGTCAAAACTAACAAGGGTGATTTCCATGCTTCTGAGCTTGTTTTTGATAGTACATTTCGTTCAAAGTATAATAGTCCAAAGTACCATAATATGCTTCAACATTTCAAGGGTTGGGTTATCGAAACTACGAAACCTACCTTCAAAGTGGATGAACCAACACTTTTTGATTTCAGAACTGAGCAAAAAAACGAATTGCGTTTTGTTTACGTTTTGCCTCATTCTGAAACAAAAGCTTTAATTGAATTTACCATTTTTTCGGATAATCTTATCACCGATGCCGAATACGAATTTTATTTAAAAAAGTACATCGAAGAAACTATCAAAGTGGGTGAATATCAGATAAAAACGGAAGAATATGAAATTTCGGAAACCGAATTTGGAATCGTACCCATGTCGGATGAACCGCACGAAATTTTGCCAACGCACAAGGTCATACGCATTGGTACATCGGGCGGATACGTAAAAGCTTCTACGGGGTATAGTTTTCAACGAAGTCAGCGATTTTTACAGAAATTAGTAAAATCCTTAGAAAGTAATCAAATCTTAAATAATGGCTTAAAATTAAACGTTTGGAAAGGTTTTTTAGATACCGTTTTGTTGAATGTAATGCTAAAAAACAGAGCACCGCAGGATGAAATTTTTACAAGATTATTTAAATATAATTCACCCGTAAATGTCTTAAAGTTCTTAGATGAAGATACCTCTTTTTTTGAAGATATTACGCTAATCAATACCGTTCCGAAACCACCATTTATCAAGGCTGCTTGGGATGTTTTGAGAAAAAAGATGTTTTGAAAAATTGAATTATAGATGAATCAACGCAAAAAAGTATCTATACGTATTGTTTTGCGAGATAGATTAAATTTGAAGATTTGTAATAATAATTATTTCTTTTACCTAAATATTTACTGTTAATAGATAAATTGTCTATTAAAGCACCATTCCACAACCCAAATTGTCATTTCAAAATATTCCTTTTAAATTTGTGAATTATTCGTTTTTTCATATTTCATAAATTATAAATAATGGCATATCTTTTCACCTCTGAGTCGGTTTCGGAAGGACACCCAGACAAAGTCGCAGACCAAATTTCAGACGCATTAATTGACAATTTCATGGCGTTTGACCCTTCTTCAAAAGTAGCGTGCGAAACCCTTGTAACCACTGGTTTAGTCGTTTTGGCGGGAGAAGTAAAAACCCAAACCTATCTTGACGTTCAGGCAATTGCCCGTGAAGTTATCCGTAAAATCGGTTACACAAAGGCTGAATATATGTTTGAAGCCAATTCTTGCGGAATTATCTCAGCCATTCACGACCAATCAGACGATATTAACCAGGGTGTTGACCGAGTAACTGCCGATGATTTTGAATCAAAAGCAAATGCACAAGGAGCGGGCGACCAAGGAATGATGTTTGGTTATGCCACTCGTGAAACAGACAATTATATGCCTTTGGCGTTGGATTTGGCTCATGCAATTTTGAAAGAAATGTCAGAAATTCGTAATAACGAACCTGCATTAATTGGATATCTTCGACCAGATGCAAAATCACAGGTCACCATTGAATATTCTGATGATAACGTTCCACAACGTATTGATACCATCGTTGTTTCAACACAGCACGATGATTTTGATGCAGATGAGGCAATGTTAGCAAAAATCAAGGCTGACATTATTAACATCGTAATTCCGAGAGTTAAATCTAAGTTAAAACCTGAATTACAAGTACTTTTCAATGAGGCAATTACGTATCACATCAACCCAACTGGAAAATTTGTTATCGGTGGACCTCATGGAGATACAGGTTTGACAGGTCGTAAAATCATAGTTGATACCTACGGTGGAAAAGGTGCTCACGGTGGTGGTGCATTTTCGGGAAAAGACCCATCAAAAGTAGATAGAAGTGCGGCGTATGCAACCCGTCACGTGGCGAAAAATGCAGTGGCAGCGGGTCTTTGTGATGAGATTTTAGTACAAGTTTCTTATGCCATCGGTGTTGCAAAACCATGTGGTTTATTCGTCAATACTTACGGAACCGCCAAGGTAAATATGACCGACGGTGAGATTGCTCGTAAATTAGAAGAAGTTTTCGATATGCGTCCTTACGCCATTGAGCAACGTTTGAAATTACGCAACCCAATCTACTCAGAAACAGCGGCTTACGGACACATGGGACGTAAAAATGAGGTTGTAACCAAATCTTTCAAAGGACCAGATGGAAAAATGAAAGACATAGAAGTTGAGTTGTTCACTTGGGAAAAATTGGATTTTGTGGATGCGGTGAAGGCTAAGTTTGGTTTATAGAATTAGGTGTTGGGGGTTTGGATTTAGAATTTAGTGTTTGTTTAACCCCTAAATCCCAACCACTAACCCCAAAAACAATAAAAAAGGGTTGCACTCATCAGAATGCAACCCTTTTTAGGTATGTTAGAGAAAAAAACTTCTCCTTAATTAACTCTCCATCGCCATGGTCATTAAAACTTCACGAGTTGGATTGAGTTTTTCTTGAATTTTATCTTTAAATTTTTTAAGTTGAATTTTTAAAGCTTCAATGGCAATGTCCATTGCTTCTTCAAACGAGGCAGCCTGTTCTTTTACAAACAACGTGGCTCCTGGTAAACTGATTTTGATTTCCAACATCTTGGTTCTGACCTTCTTTTTGGTATCTCCTTGATCGAATCTAAGGAAAACCTCTCCACCCGTAATTCGGTCATAAAACATATCCAATTTATTAAGTTTAGATTGGATAAACTCCAACAGCTTCATGTCAGCGTCGAAGTGTATTGAATGCACTTGTAATTTCATACGCACTCTCTGTTTAAAAGTTGATAGATAAATAACAGAAAATTGCCCATTGGAGCAGTTCTTCGTTTCATTTACGATTGCTTATTTCTTGTTTGAATATTAACGGTCAATCATTCTTTCAGATTTACAAAAGCACAAATGCCCGCAAACAGGAAACATAAAAAAAGGAATATTAAATGAATGTCAAAGAACTCTCCGATTTTATAGAAAAACCCTGTTTGATCGGAACAGAATTTTCTAAGGTTTGGGCGTTTTCTTAATTAAACTTACCGATTAATTTTGAATTAACCAAATGTTAAATGTACTTTCTTTGAAAAATCAAAATGCAATTAGGGTGAATGTATGATGAAAGATTAAAGAACTTAGAATAATACAATTTTAGGATTTTAGCTGATTTAAAATTACCTTTTAATCCATTTTGAGCATTTAGTCCATTATTAAACCACTAATAAAGTTATAATTTTAATAATACTATCAAACATCTATTTGAAAACCATAAATTTTCCCGAAATTTGCACCTTAATTTTTTCATGCCGTTGTCTGTGTCTTACGCCGTTGTCTGTGTCCTCACAGACAACTTTATGTGGTTGTCTGTGAGGACACAGACAACGGCACAGTAAACAACTTGTATTCGGTCATCTGTGAAGACACAGACAACAACGGCAGAGAATTGTAAATTAAGAATGTCATGCCATTGTCCCAATCCCTAATTACCCAATCCCAATATAAAAGATGTCCGAAAAAATAATCATTCTTGATTTTGGTTCACAGGTTACACAATTAATCGCCCGTAGAGTTCGTGAACTTAATATTTACTGCGAAATTCATCCATTTAATAAAGTTCCAGTCATTGATGAATCCGT
>JANXML010000083.1 GCA_025354645.1 Arcicella sp.
TGGTGGTTAGAATGACAACGGATGTGCAATTAACGATGGCTTCCGAAGATAAGATTTTTCCGAAAGAGATTAGAGTATTCTTCTTTGATAAATTTGGGAATAATACCACGAAATTAAGAGGAGATTCTGCTCGATTTATTCGGGCTAAAAACCTTTATAGAATCATGGGAAGGGTGCAAATTGATAATCAAGTGAAGCACGAAGTTTTGGAAACACCTGAACTATTTTGGAATCCTGAGACTAAGAAAATTTATACAAATAGAACAGTAGATATTAAAACTCCCGATCAAGTACTACACGGAGTGGGAATGGACTCTAATCAAGATTTTACGAATTATACTATTCGGAAAGTTACGGGGGTTGTCAGTGTGAAGAGTCTTCCTCAGTAGATGTTCGGTTTTCGATGTTCGATGCGACCGTCGCTCGGTTCGTTTTCCAAACATCGAACATTTACTTACAATTTTCCAATACTTTCTGGACACTTTTTACATCTGTAATTATCTTTTCATTTCCCCACTCATTGTATATGTACGTAGCAATTTCTGCAACGTCTAATGCCTGTAATTGTGTATTGGCGGGCATTGGTTGGCGATAGGTTTTACCATTAACTACGATGGTATCCTTCAAACCATTTCTCATCGAACACAACACTAAATCTTTATTCTTTTTGAGGAAATCTGACCCTGCAATAGGTGGATAAAGTCCTGCCAAACCTTGTCCGTTTTCTTGGTGGCAATTGGCACAATGCAATTTGTAAAGTGCTTGACCGTCAATGTAATACTGTTTTAGCTTTACGTCTTCTTGACTGCATGAGGTGAACAGTAAACAGTAAAAAGTTATTAGTAAACAGTTTGGTAATAATTTCATTTTTGGTTTTTATTAAAACTAAAATTAATCGAAAAGCTGTCCCAAATATACTGAAACGGCTTTTTGATTAGTCTATATTGGCATTTTGCCTTGTGCCTTTTATATTTATTACTTCAATTATTTCTTTGTTAATTCGATAGTATAAGACCGTGTGCCGATTAACAACACATCTTCTAAGACCTTCCATTTTATCAGAACTTGGAAACATAAAAGGCATAATTGCCAATTGTTTAACAGCGTTTGAAACGTCCGTTAGAAACTTCAATTTTACATTTTCTGACCATTCTTTATCAAGATAATCAGCAATTTTTTCAATATTTGATTTAGCTTTTTCAGAAAAAATAATGGTAAAATTCATAATCCGTATTTTGTAAAAACTTCTTGATAGGTGTGAGTTCTTCCCATTTCAATATCTTGAATACCCTCTTTAATTTCAGTTTTATCATTTTCTGAAAGCTCATCCCAAAAATCTGTATCAGTATTGACACTTCTGCCCAATAATGTTTTTACAGCATTAAGTACGTCATTGTCCTGCGAATGGTCAATGAGAATATGCAATTCAGATTTAAGTTGTAAGGTACTCATGTTGATATGATTTTTGTAAAAATACTTAAAAGTGTTGAGATTTTGTTTATTTTAAATTCTAACAAATCGTTCTCCTAAATGAAAATCGCTAACTCATTACTCCTTCAATAATACTTCCATATCCCCCATCAATTTATCCACCTTTTCGGGAACCGTTCCGTCATAAATTCCTCTGATGTATCGGTTTTTATCAACCAAAATGAATGCTCCGCTGTGAACAATTCCGCCTGGTTGAGTTGGGTCGTCGGTGGCGGAAACCATGTAGCTTTTTTGTCCAATTTCATAGATTTTTGCTTTATCGCCCGTAACCATTTGCCATGTTTTCGACTTGATGCCTAAATTGTTCATAAATTCCCGTAGCACAGCAGGCGTATCATGACGTGGGTCGATTGTATGCGAGAGAATGCCTATTTTAGGATTGTCTTTGAATTTTTCATAAATCCGCAACATTTGGGTTTTCATTTTTGGGCAAATCGTTGGGCAAGTCGTAAAAAAGAAGTCAGCCACGTAGATTTTTCCTTCATAATCCTTCTGCGTAATTTTCTCAGAATCTTGGTTAATAAACTCAAAATCAGGAATTTGGTGATAAAGTGTGTCAGTAATTTGCTTGCCATTCAACGTTTTTACAACTGTTTCTTTATTACCGAGAATTGGGAGTTTTTCGGGTTTTGGGTTGCAAGATAATAGGGATAGGAAAAAATATAAATAATTTGAAATTTTCATTTTTTGTGTTTGTTTACTTCCTCAAAAACCCCTTAGCCTCCTCTATACTCTTATCAGTCAGTACTTTAACTTCCGTAATTTTCGTTTTTTGAGTAGCGAAATACTTACTAATTTCCTCTTCCGATTTTCCTTTTACAGACTCCGAATCATAATTTTCCATCCAATCCATCATCTGATTGTCAGCCACATCTAAGGCAGCATACAGTTTTTTAGCTTTGGCAGAATCGGGCGAAACTTTGATGGCAGAATCCAAACTACTTTTCAAAGACATAATATCGTCCATTTTGGGCATCACTTCATCATGCACCGCCATGACTTCGTTTATCATTATTTTTTGCTTGTCTTCGGCATTTTTTTGACAAGCTGTCAATGTTGTAAAGAGTGATATTGTGATTATTATTTTTTTCATAATTTCAGTTTTGTTGTATTTTGGAAATACCTAAACAAGCCAATAAGTCTTCTTTTTCCAAATCAGGAAATTCAACCAATAATTCATCAATTGAATCACCAGCCGCAAGATATTCTAACATAGATTCAACCATATATCGTTTGTTGCGAATGGTTGGTTTACCATGACAAATCAAGGGATTTATCGTGATTCGGTTAAGCAATGATGATGTTTCCATTCTTACAAATCCAGTTTATAATTCGTTTTATCAACCAAATGTTTACTCAAAATCTCTCTTGCGTTCTCCACAACGGCTTTTGAAGGGTTTTGTCCGCCAATCATTTGGGCAATTTCCATAACACGTTCCTCATTGGTTAACTTCCTGATACGTGAAACAGTTTTGGCGGATGAGTTATCTTTATACACAAAATAATGAACGGAACCTTGTGCCGCAATTTGGTGCAAATGTGTAATGGCAATCAACTGGTGACTGCGACTCATTTCACGCATCATATTACCTACTTTTATCGAAACTTCGCCCGAAATACCCGTATCAATTTCATCAAAAATAATCGTTGGTAAGGCTCTTTTATTGGCTAAAATATACTTTATCGCTAACATCAAACGACTAAATTCACCACCCGAAGCTACGTTTTTAATAGGTTGCGGTTTGATTCCTTTGTTCGCTGAAAACAGTAAGTTGATGATATTCAGACCGTTAGGTGTTGGCTTAATGATTTCGTTGTTAATATTCAAACTGGCGTTGGGCATTCCCAAATCCATCAACAAATCCGAAATTTGCTTTTCGATAATTGGCAAAACCGCAATGCGAGATTTTGATAATGCTTCTCCCGATTTAATCATTAACCTTTCAGTTTTTTCAACATTGGCTTTAGCTTTTTCAAGCTCTTCGTCAATATTTAAAACCTTGCTAACTTTTTTTTCCAAGTCATCTTGAATAACAATTAACTCACGGTCTGTTTTGACTTGGTGTTTTTGTAAAAGATTATACAGAGAATCAAGTCGTTGTTGAATAACGGAAATTTTTTCATTATCCAATTCCACCTCTTCCGCTTCTGATTCCACTTCAATGGCAATGTCTTTTAATTCAATTAAACAACTTTGCAAACGATTTCTTAATTGCTCATATTGTTCTCCATAATTACTGATTCCGTTAAAATTGGCAACGGCACTGGTTAAAAATGAGATAATTGATTGGTCAGAGGCATTCAAATATTCCGTTGCCAACAATAGTTTCGATTTGACTTCTTCGGCGTTTTCAAGTTTGTTTAGTTCCAATTCTAAGCCCTCTAATTCATTGCCTTTTAGCTTTACTTTTTGCAATTCATCCAACAAAAAAGCATTATAATCAAACTCTTTTTTAGAATCTTTGGCTTCGCTTAATAATTGGTCATACGCACGATGAGCCTTGTTATATGCCTGATAATCAGCTTTATATTTATCTAAGAACTCGTGATTTTGAGCAAAAGTGTCAACGATTTGGAGTTGGTAATCGTTGGCTCCCAACAGTAAATTGTCATGTTGAGAATGTACGTCCATTAGTTGCGATGTAACCTTACGAAGGGTTTCTAAATTCACGGGCGTATCATTCACGAAGGCACGAGTTTTTCCTTGTGGAGAAATCTCTCTACGGATGATGCAATGCTCTTCATAATCTAATTCTTCTTCTTCAAAAATACTTCGAATAACATAGCCCGAAATATTAAATTCACCCTCAATTACACATTTTTCAGTTGGATTATAAAGCGTGCGAGTATCGGCACGGTTGCCCAACAGCAAGCCAATTGCCCCTAACATAATGGATTTTCCCGCACCCGTTTCACCTGTGATGATGTTCAAGGCACGGTCAGGAGCGAAGTCCAAATGCTCAATAAGAGCGTAGTTTTTTATTTGTAAGTTTGTTAGCATTTCATCTTAAAAAATCAGGATTTTGGCGAGTGTCTTGAATCGTTACGATGTCAATGTAGTCGTCAAAAACCTGATAGAAAATATTAGCATGTTTAGTATTAAGTCCTTTGCGTAAATGCTCAAATTTTTCAGATTTTGGAAATACAAAAAGCATTAAACTGATTCTTTCAAAATTAAAGTTTAATTCTTCCAAAAATGTCTTTTTCACAATTTCAGACCATTCTTTTTCAATATATAAAAGGATTTTTTCTAAATTTTGTTCAGCTCGTTCAGAAACAAAAATGGGATATACTTTCATAAATATTTACTCATTACCTCCGATAATGGCTTTTTCCGACCTGCCTTCAAATCATCAATCCCTGCTTGAATATCCTCTTTTTGAGCATTTGTTAATTCATCCCAAAAATCGCTAACCTCTTTTACTTCACGTTTTAAGAGCGTGTGATAGGCTTCTAAGACATTATTGTCTGATATACGGTCAATTAGTAAATGAAGGTCTGACTTTAATTCGATAGTTGTCATATATTTTTGATTTTATATACAATTCATCATTGACATACTAAAAATACTTAAAAAACGTAAAAATTGTTATATTTTAGCATTGAAAAATTATTTAGAATTATTTCTTCTGAATTGCAAGAAGTTAGAGTTTCTACTATCGCTAAAATAAGTATTCATTCTTGGGCTAATACCGTCGAAATCTTAGATGACTTTACGTTTTGTCTGCATGATATGGATTTATCTTAGCCCTCAAAAACCCCATCTCTTCTCCCCATTTTTGCTTCAAAAGCCTCCTGTAAATCCGCTGAAAGTAACGTGGCGGCGTTCCAAGTTGCCATATAATTGAGTCCATCTGCAACTGAATGATCACGGGTGTGGAGGAGAATATGTTTTGTTCCTCTGATAGATAACGGAGATTTTTGGGCAATCGTTTCGGCAATTTTCATTACTTCCTCCATCATCGTGGATTTGTCTGAAAATGAACGGTTTACGATGCCAATTCGCTCTGCCTCTCGTCCGTCCACGTTGCGTCCTGTGTATGCCATTTCACGAACCATACCTTCGCCAATGAGTTTTGGTAGTCGTTGTAATGTTCCTAAATCTGCCACCATGCCCATATCAATTTCTTTGATGGTAAAATAGGCATCGTCGGTGCAGTAACGCATATCGCACCCACAAACCAAATCTATGCCACCGCCAATACAACCGCCATGAATTGCTACTAAAACGGGCTTAGAACAATTTTCAATCGCATTAATTGGAGCTTGTAATTTCAAGACATTTTTACGCAATTTCTCCCTTTTTCGACCCTCACATGTGGTATGATTTTGAGAAACTGACATCAATAAACTAAGGTCAATCCCTGCACAGAAATTTTTGGATTCTCCGCCTTCCAGAACAATCACACGAACCTCTACATTTTCGTCAAGGTACTCGAAAACCTCCGTAATTTCATCCCAAGCGGTTTGGTTGAGGGCATTCATCTTGTCGGGACGGTTGATTATTACAGTGGCAATGTGGTTTTGGATTGATAATTTAAGAGTTTCCATGATTTATTCAATGATACAGTGAGTGAATGATAACGGGATGCGTAATCTGAGAGAATATTTTGTCAGAAATGAAATTATTGAATGTTTTTGGATAATACAAAGAAATTATTTCTGAATTTGGATTTCAGGATTCAAGGATGAATAGGATTTTGAAAGTATTACTACAGGTTGTTGTCTGTGTCTTCACCAATAACTTGAGTGTCATTATCTGTGAAGACACAGATAATGACGTGTTTTCGTCATGCAATTTACAACCATATATTAAAAATTCTCATTTATTTATTAAAAAGTAATGTTTCATGTTTCTAATATCATCAACTTTAACTATTTGAATGTCAAGTCGTTAAAGTTTTAAAGCTCAACAGCCATGAAACCATATCTTCCTTTTTTCTTAAATTTTAGGATCTTATTTTTCTGTACTAACTTTTATAAACACATACCCAAGAGCATCAAGGGCAATTCCATTATCAATCATCATTTGATTTTCACAAATTCTGATAGATCCTCTTAGAAAATTATACTCACCATTTTGAAATTTTTCAGAGTCTGAAACAATTTCTACTGACTGATATCCGTTCGCATCCTTTTGATTCAAAGAAAATGTCACCGTGTTTGTCAATTTACCGTTTTCGTAAATATAAGCTTCCTCATCTTTAACTTGAAATCCCTTAGTAGGCTTAAATACAATCTTTAAATTTGGTACTTTCGGATTCGGAATATTTGCAATTAGTTCTCTAAGTTGCCATTCACCGTAAATTTTGCTTTTTATATCAGCTATAAGCACGGGGTCATTGACTGTTTTATTCAGACAATCAGACACAACAATTTGTTGTTCCGCTTCTTTTTTACAAGCCGTGAAACTTAAAATACTCAACACAATAAAACAAGTCAATTGCTTTTTCATAATAATCATGGATAAAATTAAGAAAATATAAACTTTATTTAAGGACGTTTTTAAAGGTGAAATAGTTGTAAATAAATAAAGAAATTTTCATTTATCAATCGGAAGACGTACCGTGTTTAATGCTTAATGTTAAAGTTCTGACATTCCCTTAAACTCATGTTGTTTTCTGTGAAGACACAGAAAACAACGTTTGTATTCAAAACTAATTCCCCAACTCCTTGACCCTCAAATCTTTCTCCCCTCAATTTTGATTTTTGAATTGAAAATCGTACCTTTGCAGTCCAATTTTTAAAATCAAATATATCATAATGGAATTACGTAATTATGAAACGGTATTCATCTTAACTCCCGTTTTGTCTGAACAGCAGACAAAGGATACCGTTGAAAAGTTTAAAAAAGTCTTAGCAGACAACAATGCCGAAATCGTAAATGAGGACGCATGGGGAATACGTAAGCTGGCGTATCCTATTCAAAACAAGCATACAGGTTATTATTACATCATCGAATTCAAAGCTGAAGGCACATTAATTGCCAAATTGGAACTTGAATACAAACGTGACGAAAAAGTAATCCGTTTCTTAACAACCGCTCTCGACAAGCACGCTGTTTCATACAACGAGCGTAAGCAGAAAGGTTTGATAGGAAAGAAACCAGTCGCAGCAGCCGAACCAAAGGCTGAGTAATTAAAGTAATTCAATTTTAATTTTTGAAATCATGACATTAGTAAACGAACCAATTGACAAAAGCGTAATACGCAAAAAATATTGCCGTTTCAAAAAATCTGGCATTAAGTATATTGACTATAAAAACCCAGATTTCTTATTGAAATTGGTGAATGAGCAAGGAAAAATCCTTCCACGTCGCCTTACGGGTACTTCGTTGAAATACCAACGTAAAGTGGCAGTTGCCATCAAACGTTCAAGACACTTGGCATTGATGCCTTACGTGGCTGACGGATTAAAATAGGTAATAGGTAAATTAGGGATTAGGGATTAGGTAATTGAGGGTTAGGTATTAATATCTTACTTTAATCTAAACGCTAAAACCTCCAAAATATAAAAAAATGGAAATCATCTTAAAGACCGATATCGTAGGTCTTGGTTATAAAAATGATATAGTTGCCGTAAAACCTGGATATGGTCGCAACTATTTGATTCCACAAGGATTCGCTACAATGGCGACGGGGTCAAACAAAAAAATTCTTGCTGAAAACATTAAGCAAGTGGCTCACAAGGCTGAAAAAGTTAAGATGGACGCCTCAGCATTGGCTGAATCAATCGGCTATATTACCCTTGATATACCTGCAAAAGTGGGTGAAAGCGGAAAAATCTTCGGTCGTGTAACTACTATCCAAATCTCAGAGGTTTTGAAAGAAAAAGGCTTTGATGTGGACAGAAAGAAAATTGCATTAGATTCAGAAGTGAAATTTGTTGGAGAATACACGGCAACACTTGATTTACACAAAGAAGTGAAGCATAAAGTTAAATTTGTGGTTGTGCCAGCTTAAAATACTTTATGTATAAGTAAGGCTCAAATCAGTGAATACTGCTGATAATCAAGGTCTTGTTTATACAATATTCTAAAATCTTGACCGTTTGATAGATTTACAGGAAAAATGCGAAAAGCATCTCAGTTTTCTGAGGTGCTTTTCGTATTTTTGTAGGATTTTTCTAAGTTTAGGCTTAATATTTGTAAAGGTAAAAGCAACGTTTTATATCACAAATCCGTCTATCTTTTTAGCACGTAAATACTTAACCAACCCCCAAAATACCGTGGATATGTTAAAGAAAATTTTATTAATAACTTTATTGTTAGGCAGTTCAAACCTATTATTTAGTCAAATAACCATTTCATCGCCTGTATTGCGGCAGGTATTTCAGCGTGACTTAAATAATCAAGCTACCGTTACAATTACGGGTAGTTATTCACAACCTGTTGATACAATTCAAGTAAGATTTTTAGCTGTTACGACTGGACAAGGAACACCCATTGACTGGACTGTCATAAAATCAGCCCCTTTGGGAGGATTATTTAAAGGTAGCGTTGTAGTGAAAGGTGGTTGGTACACTATGGAAGTTCGTGGACTTTTGGGGGGGAAAGTGGTTGGAAGCGTTTCCACAATTAGTCGTGTGGGCGTGGGAGAAGTTTTTGTGATTGCTGGACAATCCAATGCAGGAGGAAGTGGAAAAAGAGGTGCAAACGAAACGGGTGCGGTTGATGATAGAGTTAATTGTGCAGATTTTATTAATTCAACGGAATCATACTGGAAAGGTTTCGACCCAACTAATCCAAGTTTCAAAATTCCTGCCAATACTTATAATTTTTCAATTATAAGTTTTTCTCAACTAAGTAGAAATTCTTCTATCGGACCAATGGGTTTAGGACCCTATTATTGGGGTAAAGTAGGAGATGAATTGGTTAAGAAATTGAACGTACCAATAATATTTTTTAATGTAGCTTTTGGCGGTTCATCCGTGAGAGTTTGGAAAGAGAGTGCTGAGAATCCTACAGTTGGAGCGGTTGCCGATACACAACCATTTTTACCCACAATAAACAGATATGATGTTGGGACACCTTACGCAAATATGAAAGCGGTTTTAGGTTATTATGGAGTAAACTTAGGAGTTAGAGCTGTGCTTTGGATGCAGGGCGAAACGGATAACGTAATTGTTTTACGTGACAATCCTAATCTTGCAACTTACGAAGCTGAATATTTAGCTAATTTAGAGTATTTAATCAGAAAAAGTCGTCAGGATTTTGGTAACAAAAAATTGCCTTGGATTATTGCTCGAACTTCTTATTCTGGACAATTAGGTTGTGGTAGTTCAAGCAGTAATGTTCTCCAAAAACCAACACCAATTATTGCTTCTGCACAAAACAAAGCGATAAGTAATATTTTGAATGCTCCTGTTTTTCCAGGACCTTTTACTGACAATATTCAAGTTCCTCGAGTGGCGGCTGCTGAATGCGTACACTTTACAGGAACAGGTTTAGACGATGTGGCAACTGCTTGGGTAAAATCTTTGACAGAAGATAATAAAAATTTCTTTGAAACAGTTGAACCTATTTTAGCAGACACCATTCCAAGTGTATCGTTAGAATGTATTTCTTCAACTCAATTGAAATTAACTCTTCCTGATGGATATGCAGGATACGAATGGGTTAGTACGGACAATAATACGGTTGTGGGAAAAACAAAGAGTATAAATGCAGGTTCGGGTGGATACGTTGCTCGTGTGACTCGGGCGAATGGAAATATTGTTCAAGTGCCGCAGTTTAATGTTAAAGCCAATGCTCCAGCAAAAGCTCCAATTGTTACAGCTGCAAGTGACGTGAATTTCTGTTTGGGAACGAGTGTATTGCTCCAAAGTTCAACGGAAGCAGATAATCCCATTTACGAATGGACAAGTTCACCATCTATTGCCAATTTACCAAGAACCAAAGATATTTCCGCCACTCGTGAGGCAACGTATAAACTACGAGTCATTGATAAAAACGCCTGTGCTTCGCCTTATTCTGCTGAGGTGAAATTAGTGGCAAAACCACGTCCTGAAAAGCCAACGATTGCTACTTCGGGTTCAACTGAATTTTGTGATGGACAATCAATTAATTTGACAGCTTCAAATGTGGGAGCAGCAGGGTATTTGTGGAGCCCTAATAGTGAAAGCACGCAAGTTATTACCGTTAGAAAAGGCGGTAATTATTCAGTTCAAACTCGTGCTGGCAATGGTTGTTTATCTCAAAGTTCAACGGATAATATTACGGTAACTGTGAATCCATTACCTGCAACACCACAGATTAGAGCCTTATCTGATACTGTTTTTTGTGATGGTGGAAGCGTTTCATTGGTTTCAACACCAAGTGATAATAGCACAAAATTTGGATGGAATAGAAACAATGTTGATGATAAAACGGCTCTGGCTTCAACCATTAAGGTATCTGGCACAGAATTGGTGAAGGGATTTGTGACTGATAGTAAAAACTGCAATTCCAAATTGTCAAATGCCATTCAGGTTGTTAAAAAGGATAATCCGAAGGTGGTAACAGTCGTTCAGAAGGGAACTTATACTTTGGTGGCTCGGGCGGATAAACCTGCGGATGAATATATTTGGAAATTTAATGACAAAATTTTAACCGTAAAAGATACCATTATCAGAGCAACCGAAGATGGTAAATATTCGGTTGTTGGAAAGAATGTTTATAAAGTTAAATCAACGACAACACCTTTGACTTGCTTATCGACGGAAAGTTCTTTCAATTTAGTGACCTACGATGATAAAGGACTTTCGGTATATCCAAATCCGTCAAATGGACGTTTTACGTTGGAAAGTCGTTACGATTTAGATAAAGTTGCCATCACAATATATACAATGGATGGAAGACTAATTCAGGAAGGTAAAATTGAGCTTTTGAATACCCAAAAGGTTTTAGATTTAAGTGGATTGAAAGAAGGAACGTATGTTTTGAGGGTTGAAAGTAATTCATTTAAAATATCAAAACTTATTAATATTGATAGATAATTTTTATTCACGCAAAGTCGCAGAGACGCAAAGAGAAAAGGTTATTTAAACTAAAAAATTTTGCGTCTCTGCGTGAATAACTTTTTTAGTAAAATATACCTAACCACGCTTCATACATCATTCAACCCATAAATTATAAAAACTATTTGCATGATAGCGTTTAAAAATACAATACTTATCTCTATTTTAATTTGTTTTAGTAACCTAATTTACAGTCAAATAAAATTAACTTCTCCTCAAGAGCGTGCAGTTTATCAGCGTGATGGTTCTGGCTTTTCAAAAGTTACGATTGCTGGCAGTTATCAAAAACAAGTTGATAGATTGGAATATCGTTTAGATCCTATTCAAGCAGACCAAGGAGAAACTTTAGATTGGTCGCTTCTCAAGAATATCCCACTTAATGGCAATTTTAATGTAGTAATGACTGTCAAACAAGGCTGGTATAAACTTACTGTTAGAGGAATTTTAAATGGACAAGTATTAAATGAAGTAGGTGTAGTTAATAAAATGGGCGTTGGTGAAGTGTTTATCATCGCAGGACAATCCAATGCTCAAGGAATTGATGGAATTGAAGGTATTGCTGCAGTTGATGACAGAGTAAATTGTTACAATAAAGTTAATAGTAGAGAATTTGGAGGAACATTTAATATTACACTCTCTGATTTTGCTAAGCTTGATAAAAATACTCCTCTTGCACCCAGAGGTGTGAATCCTTGGTGTTGGGGCAAATTAGGCGATTTATTGGCAAGTCGTTTAAGAGTGCCAATTATGTTTTTTAATGTAGCGTTAGAAGGAACAAAAAGTGAGGCTTGGGCAATAACTGCTAATGGTGGGGTAGCTCCTAATCCATATACAGATCCTGTTCCATATCAAGGAAATTTACCATACAAAAATCTTTCTGATGTTCTTCATTATTTTGTTCCTCAATTAGGTGTGAGGTCGGTTTTATGGTGTCAAGGCGAAGGAGATAATTATACTTTTAGGAAACTGGATATTAGTGCTATTACTTATAAAACTAATTTACAAACTGTTATTAGAAAAACACGTGAAGAAACTGGAAAAGATATTCCTTGGGTTATATCGTTGACATCAGCATCACCTAAGAATTGTACACAATGCCCAGATGGTACTTATGCAGATCCTGACCAAAATATAATTGATGGTCAGTTAGCTACCATTAAAGACAGTCCCTTTAATTTTCAAGGTCCTTCAACGGATGGAATTCAAAATCCAGGAAGAAAAAGCGGTGTACATTTCAATGGGGCTGGACTTTCTCTATTAGCGGATGCGTGGAGCAATTCGTTGAACGATAATTTTTTCAATAATTCAAAGCCATTCCTTCCTTTTGAAAACTCTAATATTGCTTTTAGCTGTGGCGATAATCAAGTGGAAGTAACGCTTCCTGGTGGTAAAAATAACTATGAATGGTCGGACAATAGCATGTTTGAAAATGGGAGTAGATTCTCTACTCAGCAGAAAGTAATTTTGAGTGCTAATCCAAACAAACAATATTACGCTCGCTATCGTGATGGCTTAGGCAATGTTACGCAAGTGCCAGCCATCTCTTTCAAAGGAAGTAATCTTCCCGTTTCAACTATTACTGCCACAGGAGCAACAGATTTTTGTGAAGGAAACAAAGCTATTTTGAAAGCAAATCAAGCGGCAATTTATGAGTGGAGTAATGGTAGTAAATCACAAGAAATTACCGTTACAACTTCGGGTAATTATTCCGTAAAAACGATTAGTGATTTTGGATGTGCATCTGGTTTTTCTTCTCCCTTAACAATAACTTCTAAACCAGTTCCTCCCAAACCCACTATTACTGCCAATAGTATCACAACTTTTTGTGCTGATACAAATGTTACATTGCAATCGTCTAATACGGGAGCAACCACTTTTTTATGGAGTAATGGTTCAACAAATCGTAACATAAAAATTAATACTTCGGGAGATTTTACGGTGAAAGCAGTGAGTGATAAAGGCTGCACTTCGATAGACTCTGATCCTTTAAAAATTACAGTAAATCCTTTGCCAAGTACGCCAAGCATTGTGCCAAATGGAGCAACAACATTTTGTGCTGATACCAGTGTTGTATTAACTTCGTCGAATCAAGGCGTGCAAAGTTATCGTTGGACTAATGGCTTGACTTCCAGAAATATTACGGTTAGAAATGCAGGAGATTATGCTGTCAGAACGGTTGATAATAATGGTTGTGTATCACTTTTATCGGCTACAACAAGAATAAAAGTAAATGCTCTTCCTCCCGCACCCACCATTTCAAGTACTCGTGATACAGTTTTTTGTCAAGGAGAAAGCACTATTTTGCAATCAAGTTTAGTAAATGGCGGTTTTCCTACGTGGATTGCTACGCAAGAGGGAGTAATATCAAAATATAATTTTCAAAACTTAAATGTCAGTAAATCTGGTTCATTCCAAGCCATTCAAACAGATGCAAATGGTTGTAAATCAGGACTTTCTACGGCAATTTATGTGGCAGTGAAACCTGTGCCAGCGAAGGTTGAAAATATAGTTCGATTAAGTCCATATTCCATTGGCATTGAGAATCCTAAGGCAACGAATTATACTTGGCAAGTTAACGGTGTAGAAAGAGCAAATTACATAGGAAATACCATTCGTTTTAATGAAGCAGGTGCTTTTAGAGTAACCGCAAAAAATATTTATAAAACCCAATCTTACGGAGATAAAGTATGCGTTTCTGAGCTTTCTAATGAGTTTTCGTTTCAATTATATAACGACGGCGGAATGTCAATATATCCAAATCCGAGCAGTGGCATATTCAACATTGATTCAAAAGTAGATTGGAAAAATTCTACGATTGAGATTTATACGATGTTGGGTCAATTTGTTAAAAAAGGTTCAGTTAATGTTTTTGATGAAGTTAAAAAAATTGATTTGATGGATTTACCAGAAGGAGAATATATGCTGAGAATTAGAACGGATAATTTTTATACAATTACAAAACGAATTTTGATTAATCGTTAATTAAAAGGTATGTAAATACTCACTAAAAATTAGTTTAAGCTGAGCTTATTGGGTTTGATTATCAAGCACTTACGTTCTAAAAATAGCATAAATTAAAATCAAAAAAATACTCAAGAAATGTAGGTTAGAGGTTTAGAGCATTAGAGAAAAACTATACGTTATCTCTACTACTTTGAACCTCTTATTTTATTCCATCGGGTTTCATTCATTAATCCACAAAAACAGCAACAAATTGTAAATATTGGTCAAAAGCCTTAAATTAGCGTATCAATGTATGACGATTTTCTGAAATCATAAAATATACCCAACCAAAACGGAATGACAAAGATATTATTAGTTGAAGATGATGATAGTTTAGGCTTTGTAGTAAAAGACAATCTCGAGCAAGAAGGATATGAAATTGACCTTCAAGTTACTGGAAAAGCGGGGCAAAAAGCCTTTCAACAAAATCAATACGACATTTTTATTTTGGATGTAATGTTACCCGAAATGGACGGTTTCACGCTTGCTGAGTACATTAGAAGCACAGGAAGCGATGTTCCAATTATATTCTTAACGGCAAAATCTCTGAAAGAAGACCGCATCAAAGGCTTAAAATTGGGAGCGGATGATTACTTGACAAAACCATTTAGTATTGAGGAATTAATATTAAGAATTGAGGCTATTTTGAAAAGAACGGGAAAGAAAACGATTCAAAATGTTGCGGTTCATTCGTTAGGAGCATATACTTTCGACACAAAAAATTTGAAATTAATTTTTGAAGAAAAAGCCTTAGAATTGACCCACAGAGAGTCAGATTTATTAGAGTTTTTGGTTAAACATAAAAATGAAACTTTATCGAGAGATAAAATTTTGATTGCTATTTGGGGCGATGATGATTATTTTAAAGGCAGGAGTTTAGATGTTTTTATTACAAGATTAAGAAAATATTTAGCCCAAGACCCAACCGTAAAATTAACAAACGTGCATGGAGTAGGCTTTCGGTTGGAGGTTTAATGGTCAATAACCGCAAGGACGCTATGACGCAAATTTTTAATGATTAAATATTTTGTTCTCCTGTGTCTCAGCGTCCTTGCGGTTTTGTATTCACAATCTCCAAACTCTTCTCCCAAAGCCAATCAGCGTTATCGGTTGTTATATCGTTACTACTGGTGGATTTTACTTTACTTTTTGCAAAATATTTTCCATTATCTCTTTTGATATTTTCTAAAGGTGTTGTAGTTAAGAAGATGGACGTTTTTGCTCCTTCTTCGGATGAAATCATGAATGGTTTTGCAAGGTTTACTAAGAAGCCACTAAAACCCGTAAAATTTCCTCCAAAATTTGTTCCAACCACGCCTGGATGCAAACTGAACGCTAAAATGGGTTTGCCAACCAATCTTTTTGCCAAGCCTTTTGTGAATAGAATATTCGCTAACTTTCCATCTCCATAAGCCTTAAAGGCAGTTAAATTTTTATCATTCTTAATTAAGAAACGGCTCACTTTCCCAAGTCCATGAACCGCCGAAGATACATTAATAATCCGCCCTTCTCCTGATGCTTCTAAAAGTTCTAACAGATTGATTGTCAAGGCAAAATGCCCTAAATGATTTGCCACAAATGACTTTTCGTACCCATCTTTTGTAAAGGCAATTACATCGGGAGAATAACCTGCATTGTTGATAATTCTATCAATTCTTACGTATCTTTTTCTGATATTTTGAACAGCAGTTTTCACGGAGCCAATGTCTTCCAAATCAGCAATTTCGTAATCTATTTTTGTGTCGGGGAAGCGTTGCAAAATGGCTTCTTGGGTTGCTTTTGCTTTTGCTTCGCTCCTTACCAAAAGTATTAAGTCAAACCTTGCTGCCGCTAATCCTTTTGCGGTTGCCAAACCAACGCCTGAGTTTGCTCCTGTGATGAGTGCTATTTTTTTGTTCATATTTTTGCAACAACTTATCTGATTAAAAGTTCATAACTTTATCTTTCAATTTTATCTATTTAACGAATTAACATGAAAAATTTCAAAATCTTACTTTTATTTATAACGCTCTTTTACGCCTGTGAACCCAAAAAGAAGAATAAAGAACAGAATGAAACTGCCATTTTACAAAATATCAATTTACCTTATGATTTTGAGAATCCTACTGAAAAATATGACCTTCCTGATAAATTAAAAGAGATTTCAGGGCTTTCTTATTATAAAAAAAATCAACTGGTTTGTGTAAACGATGAACAAGGAAAGATTTTTATTTATGATATTAATGAGAAAAAAATCGTTGATAAAATCCCGTTCGGTAAGGATGGCGATTATGAAGGTGTTGAAGTAGTAGGCGACGAAGTGTTTGTGTTAAATAGTAATGGGAAATTAAAAGGTTTTAAAATTGGAATTGCTTTCGAGCGTGAAATTGATTGTTCAGAACCAGAAGTTATTGAATATGAAGGACTTGGCTACGATGCTAAATCAAAATATCTTCTCTTAATAGCAAAGGAAAGGACAAAAGATGTGGACGATAAGAAAATGATTTACGCCTATGATTTTGATAGAAAAGTGCTTTTCAAACACATTGCTATTCCTCAAGAACAAGTGAAAGATGAAGCTAATGGAAAAGATTTTAAACCATCGGGCATCGCTGTTCATCCAAAAACGGGGCAAACTTTCATTATTGCCTCAGACGGGAAAAAGCTGTTAGTTTTATCAGAAAAAGGACAAAAAGAGGCTTTAATTTCATTGAATCCAAAAACGTATCGACAACCCGAAGGAATATGTTTTTCCCCTGATGGCGATTTATTTATTTCTTCCGAAGGAAAAGATGGAAATGGGTATATTTTGCGTTTTGTGAGTAAATGACAAAAAAAGGACGATTTCACCCAAAAGCGAAACCGTCCTTAAAAGTCAGTTATGTATCTCTTTAAACCACCGTCCGAATTTTTAATTCATTCAATTGTTTATCATCAATCGTTGAAGGAGAATCAATCATTACGTCTCTTCCTGAGTTGTTTTTGGGGAAGGCAATAAAATCACGAATTGAATCTGAGCCGCCAAATAATGAACAAAGTCTATCAAAACCGAACGCTAAACCACCGTGCGGAGGTGCTCCATATTCAAAAGCATCCATTAAAAATCCGAATTGATGTTTGGCTTCTTCGTCCGTAAATCCTAAAACGCCGAACATTTTGGCTTGTAATTCTCTTTGGAAAATACGGATTGAACCACCACCAACTTCAACACCATTGATCACTAAATCATAAGCATTAGCTCTGATTTTACCATAATCGCCTGATTCTAAGTATTTTATATCTTCTGGTTTTGGACTGGTGAATGGGTGGTGCATGGCAAACCATCTATCATCGACTTCGCCATATTCCAATAAGGGAAAATCAACCACCCAGTGAGCGGCATATTTTTTAGGGTCACGTAGCCCGAGACGATTACCCATTTCTAAGCGTAATTCGTTCAGCTGCTTACGAACCTTATCGCCATCGCCTGGAAGTATTAAAATTAAATCTCCCTGCTCCGCTCCGAAAGCCTCCGCCCATTTCTTCAAATCTTCTTCTGAATAGAATTTATCTACCGACGATTTCAAACTTCCATCCGCATTGTAACGAAGGTAAATCATGCCTTTCGCTCCAATTTGAGGACGTTTTACGAAATCCGTCAGTTCGTCCATTTGCTTGCGGGTGTATTCTGCACAACCTTTGGCACAAATTCCGACAACGGTATTGGCTGAATCAAAAACGACAAAATCTTTTCCAGAAACTAAATCAATTTCTTCACTTTTTAGCTCCACAAACTTCATATCGAAACGAATATCTGGTTTGTCTGAGCCATAAAATTTGATGGCGTGGTCGTAGGTCATGCGTGAAACTTCGCCCAAATCTAAGCCTTTTACTTCTGTGAAAAGATGGCGAATCAATCCCTCGAACATATTGAGAATATCTTCTTGTTCGATGAATGACATTTCGCAGTCAATTTGGGTAAATTCTGGCTGACGGTCGGCACGTAAATCTTCGTCACGGAAACATTTTACGATTTGGTAATAACGGTCAAAACCCGACACCATCAACAACTGCTTGAAGGTTTGGGGCGACTGTGGCAAAGCGTAAAACTCCCCTGGATTCATGCGTGAAGGAACCACAAAATCTCTTGCCCCTTCGGGCGTAGATTTAATCAAAACGGGTGTTTCTACTTCGATAAAATCTTGATTATCAAGGTATTGACGAGTTGCTTTTGCTACGCTATGACGCAATATTAAATTTTGACGAACAGGATTTCTACGTAAATCAAGGTAACGATATTTCATTCTGATATCATCGCCACCGTCGGTTTCGTCTTCAATCAGAAATGGAGGAAGTTTGGCAGGATTTAAGACAGAAAGTTCAGTAATTTTTATTTCAATATCACCCGTTGGCATTTTATCATTTTTCGATAAACGTTCTACGACTAAACCCGTAGCAGAAATAACAAATTCACGTCCGAAAGTACGAGCTAAATCCAACATTTCTTTGTGGGTTTTACCTTCTTCGAGCATCAATTGTGTAACGCCGTAGCGGTCACGGAGGTCAATCCAAATCATGCCACCTTTGTCACGAGAGCGTTGTACCCAACCGCAAAGGGTTACGGTTTGGTTTACATGAGCGAGGCGAAGTTCGCCGTTATTGTGAGTTCTTAACATCAGTTTTCTTAGGCAGTTATCAGTTATCAGTCGTAAAACTTCTAACCCATAATTTCATAAATCCTGCCAAATTGTAATGATTAGTAAAATTTTCACAAAAATACGGAATAAAGAGGCTTTGCCCAATAGATTGGTTTAATTTAGGAAAATGAATAGAAGAGTCTTTTATAGCAAATACATAGATTATAATTGAACTTGTTTGTGCATTTTCATAAACGATTTTGTGATTCAGGTATTGATTAATGAATTTCTCATAAAACGTGTTTCATATAAGTATTCAAATCCTTGTCTCCCCGTCCTGAAAGATTAATTACTACCGTTTCATTTGGTTTGGCATTCAAATATTTCAAAACCGCCAAAGCATGAGCCGTTTCGAGGGCGGGAATAATTCCTTCTAATTTTGAAAGCTCCAAAGCTGATTCCAAAGATTCATCATCCGTAATGGCAAAAAACTCTGCTCTTTTCGTTTCCCATAGATTAGCGTGCATCGGTCCAATACCTGGATAATCTAATCCTGCTGAAATTGAATGTGGCTCAACTACTTGACCGTCAGGCGTTTGCATTAATAAACTTTTACTTCCGTGCAGTACGCCCATTTTTCCTAAAAAAGTAGTTGCCGCTGAAAGTCCAGTTGTGATGCCATGCCCTCCCGCTTCGGCAGCAATTAAACGAGTGTCTGTATCATCTAAAAAATGATAAAAAGCACCTGCTGCATTTGACCCACCTCCCACGCAAGCAATCACATAATCAGGGGTTTCTTTGCCCGTTTTTTCCATTAATTGCCATTTAATTTCTTCGGAAATGACCGACTGAAACTTTGCCACCATATCAGGATAGGGGTGAGGACCTACCACTGAACCGATAATATAATGTGTATCAACGGGGTTATTTATCCAGTGACGCATAGCTTCGTTGGTGGCATCTTTCAAAGTCTTTGAACCACTCATCGCAGGACGAACTTCTGCTCCTAACATTTTCATACGTGCCACGTTGGGTGCTTGTCTTTCAATGTCGATTTCGCCCATATATACGATACATTCCAAGCCCATCAAGGCACAAACCGTTGCCGTTGCCACACCGTGCTGACCTGCACCCGTTTCGGCTACAATTTTCTTCTTTCCGAGACGTTTTGCTACCAAAATTTGCCCAATCGTATTGTTTATTTTGTGGGCTCCTGTGTGGCACAAATCTTCACGTTTCAAATAAATCGTAGTATTGTACTTTTCCGATAAACGCTTTGCCAAGAATAAAGGCGTAGGACGACCTACGTAATCCTTTAAAAGAGCTTGGAATTCTTCCTGAAAGGCAGGTTCAGCAATGATACTGAGGTAGGAAACTCGTAATTCTTCAACGTTTGGATAAAGCATTTCTGGAATGAAAGCTCCGCCAAATTGTCCGTAATATCCTTTTTCGTTTACGTTATATTGAGATTGTGTTGTAATATTCATTTTTTAAAATAATTATTAAATTAAACGAATCATTTTCGGCATCTGTTCGGGAGAATCAAAATGGCATTCTACGGCATCTTTTATCATTTCCTTCAATTCTTTCACGGTATCACCTTGTGTAAAAATATTTTCGCCCAAAGCCTTTGCGTTGTAGCCTCCTTCGGGGTCTTCTTCAACTAAAAAGATTAATTCGTTCATATTTTGGACATTTTGTATTTAAACTTCCACCATTTCTGGCTTAATGATACTCATCAATTCCTCTAATTTATCAATGTCTTTCAAGGCAGGGCTGATTTCAAATTTGCTGTTTACATCCAAAGAATGAATCTTTAAATCTTTGATTTCGAGTGCATTATGTACATTCTCTAAATCTATTCCACCTGCCAAAAAAAACGGTTTTTCATTATCGTATTTATCCAAAATTGACCAGTCGAATGTTGTGCCATTGCCACCTCTTTCCTTGCCTTTTGTATCAAAGAGAAAGAAATCGCAGTAGGGTTTATAATTTTGGAGTTTTCCGAAATAAAAACCTTCATCTACCGAAAACGCCTTAATAATATTTACACCTTTATGTTTTAAATTCTTACAAAAATCAGGTAATTCTTCGCCGTGTAATTGTGCATAATCAAGATTGTATTTTTTGTAATTTTCCAAGATATACGCCGCCGTAGCATTCACAAAAACACCCACTTTTCGGGTAGTGAAAGGAAAGGATTTTAATAAATCTTCATCTAATTCATCACTTACAAATCGGCTTGATTTTTCATAGAAAATGAAGCCCATATAATCTGGTTGAAGGGCTAATAATTGACGAATATTTTCCGCCTCACGCATACCGCAAACTTTTAATCTCATATTTTTTAGTGGGTTAATTTCGATGTTCGATAGGCGGTTTTCGATGTTCGATTTTTGAATGATATTGTACACAAATTTACTGAAATAGACTGAAATTTTTTTGGAAATTATCAAATCTGAATTCTCTAAAATTTTTATAATCGCTCAATCAAATCCGCCAAAGCCTTGGCTGGATTTTCGGTTTTCATAAAAGTTTCACCCATTAAAAAACCTTTGTAACCCACTGATTTTAAGATTTTTATCATTTCTATTTCTGAAATACAACTTTCTGAAATTTTGATACAATTGGTAGGGATTTTATCGGCTAATTCCAAGGAAGCATTTACATTTTGCTCCGAGAAATTTTTGAGGTTACGGTTGTTTACGCCCACCACGTCTATGTACTCGCAAAGGCTACGATTTAGTTCATCTTCGTCATGGATTTCTAAAAGCGTTTCCATGCCTAATTCCTTGGTTAATTTACCCAATTCTCTGATTTTCGAAGGACTAAGATTAGCGGCAATCAACAAAATCACATCCGCTCCTAACGATTTTGACTCAATTATTTGGTATTCATCAATCATAAAATCCTTCCGAATCATTGGGATTGAGGGATTTGTTTTTCTGGCTCTTGTGAAATCATCATCTGAACCTCCAAAGAAATCCACATCCGTCAGTACCGACAAACACGCTGCACCCGCCTGCACGTACCCAAGCGTAACTTCTTCGGGCGTAACGTTGGCGTTGATGATGCCTTTTGAAGGAGATTTACGTTTAAATTCCGAAATTATTCCGCTCGAAGAAGGATTTAACAAACTGGTTTTCAGCGAATTAGTCATTTTGGCAAAATAGCCTTTCATTTCTAACTCCTTTATAGAAACCTGTGCTTTTCGCTCGGCTACTTCTTCTATTTTTCGAGCAATTATTTTATCTAAAATGGTCATGTTTAGGGGTTGGGGGTTGGGATTTAGGAGTTAAGACTTTATCATTCTAACCCCTAAATCCAAACCCCTTATAATCAATTATCAAAAACTTTTGCTAAATCTATTTGTAGTTCTGGGAAAACGGTTGAGGTCAAAATATCTTCGTCAGTTACGGGTTGCAGACCAATATATTTTCCTTGCTCGTTCAATACATAGACAAAAACACAAGTATCAACAGGTTCGACCAACCAGTATTCTTTTACGCCATTTTCCTGATAAACTTCAAATTTTTCTTTCATTTCCTTGCGTGAATTTCCTGGCGAAAGGATTTCAATGATTAGGTCAGGAGCACCTACACAGCCTTTATCATCTAATTTGTCTAAATCACAAATCACACAAATATCTGGCTGAACAACAGTATATACTTTGTTGGTTTTATTCTTTTTTAAAGGTGTCAAGCGTACATCAAAAGGTGCAGAATATGCTTGGCACTCTCTGTTTTCAAGATATTTTGCAATAGCTGCCGTAAAATTCCAAGAGATTCTTTGGTGAATTCTTGCGGGGGCGGACATCGGGAAGATTTTGCCTTTGATAATTTCGAGGCGTTCTTCAAAAGTCCACTTCAAATAATCGGCATATGTATAAGTGCCGTTAAGGTCTAATTCTGCGAATGTCATGGCTGAATAAATTTTTTGAACGAAGTTAAGGCTTTTCCGCTTGCTAATGATTCTTTTGCTTTCAAAACGGCATCTGACAAACTCAAATCATCATCTGCACAGTATAGAGCCGTGGCAGCATTTGCCAGCACTACTTCGGTTTGTGCTTTTGTGCCTTTGTTTTCTAAAATATTCACCAAAATTTTTGCTGATTCTTCTACGCTATTTCCGCCTTCTAAATCAGATTGAAGACATTTTGTGAAGCCCATTTGTTCAGTTGAAATAGTTTCTTTTCCTTTTTGAGTAATTAATTCAAAATCACAAGTCAAGGATATTTCATCATAACCATCCAAACCGTAAAGAACACCGAATTTTTTATCCGTTTTTTGGAATAATTCACCGTAAAGATTCAAGACTTCTGGACTATAAACACCCGTGATTTGTTTTTCTACTTTGGCAGGATTTAGAATTGGTCCGAGCATATTGAAAAAGGTTTTCATGCCTAATTCTTTCCGAATCGGTCCCACAAAACGCATAGCTGGGTGAAACAGTGGAGCATGAAGAAAACAAATACCCGCTGACTCAATTTTGGCTTTCAGATAACTTTCATCATTGGTGAATTTTACGCCCAAATATTCCAAAACCGTAGAAGAACCCACCGACGATGAAACACCATGATTGCCATGTTTTGCCACATTTTGCCCCGCACCCACCACCACAAAAGAGGCAGTTGTGGAGATGTTGAAAGTATCTTTGCCATCACCGCCCGTACCGCATACGTCCATCGGCGAAAATTCCGATAAATCTATGGTACGAGCCAAATCCAACATTGCATCACGGAAGCCTTCTAACTCATCGACTGTTACCATATTTATCATGTAAGTCGTTAGAAATGAGGCAATTTGACTATTATTTGCTTCGCCTCTTCCGATGAAAGAAAGGGCTTCTTGGGCTTCTGCTTTGGTCAGGATTTCCCCTGCGATTCGTTTTTGTAAATATTGTTTCATTTATTTTGCTTTTCCAAATACACAAGTGTTAAATTATCATGAATGTATTGTCTTTTAAATTCTACATATCCCAACTTCTCATACAATGCTAAATTCTTTTCACTCTTAAATCCCGTAAATAATTCGTATCGTTGACAATTATTAAATTGATTTTCAATGTTATCCATCAATTCTTGACCTATTTTTCTATTCTGAAATTCAGGTTTCACAATTAATCTTCCAATATTAGCTGTGTCGTTTTCTACATATCCCCTTACCGAACCAACTAATTGATTTTCAACAATAACTTTCAAAAACAATGTCCTATTATCAAAATCTTCTTTAATTGATTGAATAGTTTGCGTTAGTGGAGGAATGTTGAAATCATTGTATAATCTTCCTTCTTCTTGATAACAAAATATTTGTAAATCAAGAATCTCGTATAAGACTTCTTTATTGGCTCGTGAAATTTCTATGTTCATTATAAAAGTGTTGGTGTGTCACGGATTGCGTAAGTCCTTGGTACACTTGTTTTAGGAATAATGTTTAAATAACTCTACAAGACGTGCCACGACTATGCGTCCCAGAACTACCCGCAAAACCTACACAATCCACAACACATCTACATAACCTCTCAAACATTCACTTTATAATTCAGCACAAGGTCGTCTGCACTTTTTCCACGGATTCCCCAGTTGTGCATGGGTGTTTCAAAAATCGTTATCTCTAAGTCCATTGGCGAAATGCCCAATTCGTTTTCAAACTTATCGAACAAAAGCCTGTGCAGTTTCTTTTTGGCTTCAATGCTTCGTCCTTCAAAAACACTTATTTCAATAATGGTATGTTTCTGGGTACGTCCATCAAAGTAGAAAAAACTGTCTTCTTCTATGTAGATAAACCTGTGGGCTTTTTTCTCTTTTGGATATTGGAAAGCCTCCATTAAACATTCATGAATAACGGCTGAAACTTGTTCCCTAATCGGGTGTAAATGTTCTCTGATTCCAAACATTTTAATCTGTCCCATTAATTTGTATGCTTTTATTTTTGAACTCCGCAATCAAGATTTCACCCAATTCTCTACCATTTTCACTCCAAACTGTGTCAAATATGCCTCTGGGTGAAACTGAACGCCACGTATGTCATAACGAGTATGAGCTTCTGCCATCACATAGTTATTTTCATCTATTGCCGTGATTTTCAAGTCTTTGGGCATAGTTTCTGGCACAACCGTCCATGAATGATAGCGACAAACGTCAAATGTGGTCGGAATGCCTTGAAAAAGCACTTCCGAAGGCTCAGTAATGATGCATTTTGTCGTTACACCGTGCAGAACATCGCCCATGTTGTGCAATTTTGCTCCAAAGGCTTCGCCTATGGCTTGATGCCCCAAACAAACCCCAAACATGGGTTTCGTGGGAGCATATTCACGGATAACGTCCAACATAATACCTGCCTCCTCGGGAATCCCTGGACCTGGCGAAAGAAGGATTTTATCATATTTTTTGACATCTTCCAACGCTATTTTGTCGTTACGGAAAACGTCCACATCATTGCCTAAATCTTTGAGGATGTACACCAAATTATAGACAAAGGAGTCATAATTATCAAGGACTAATATTTTCATATTTTTATTTTGCCACAAAGGCACTAAGTCTCTAAGTGATTGTTTAATTTTTACTTACCAAACTACTACTAATCCTTCCGATTGATATTTTTCAACATTTTCATCCTTTGAAATAAAAGGAATATTTGCTTGAATTGCCTCCCAAATTAACATTCTATCAAAAGGGTCTTTGTGATAGGTGGCTGTTAGTTTGTGATAAGTAGAAGTAGTTTCAGCCTGCAATGGTGTTATTTTGAAACCGTGTTTATTTGCCCAAAAAGGTAATTCATCGGGTGGAATATTATCAATATTCATTTTTCCCAATGAATATTTTAATGAAATTTTCCAAAATGATAAAGCACTAACCAAAATCTCATTTTCAGGATTTGAAATAATGGATTTAACCTTTATGGGCAATTTGCTTTGTTCGCTTATCGCCCAAATAAAGGTATGGGTATCTAATAAATATCTCATAGTCCTAAAAATTCTTCTTCAGTAATTTTTCCGTCTCCTACCCATGAAAAAGTTGCTTTTCCTTCTAATAAACCCAATTTTCGTTTAGGTTTTTTAGGTTCTGGCTTTATCTCTGAAACGAGATAGGCAACTATTTCCTTCTTTTTTCCATAAGAAATGGCAATTTGTTCACCATTCTGCACATCTTTCAGTACCTCTGAAAAATGTGTTTTTACGTCTCCTACTGTTAATGTTTTCATAATGATTTTTTGTATTAAATTACTATTTTCTTGTCAAGTTGTCAAGTATTTTATTCCAAGTCAATTAAATTCCCTCTGCCACTTCCAAAGCCTTCCTTAAAGCTCCTAATTTCAATTTTATCTCCGCCATTTCGGTTTCCACGACTGATTTTGCCACTACGCCCATCCCTGCTTGATAGAAAAGCGTGTTGTTTTTACTCATAAAAGTACGAATGGCGATGGCGTGATTGAAGTTTCCCGAAAAATCCATGTAGCCAATTGCCCCTCCGTAGATATGTCGATTCACGTTTTCCAAGCGATTAATAATACTCATAGCGTTGTGCTTGGGCGAACCCGAAAGCGTACCCGCTGGGAAAGTATCCGCCACTAATTGCAGTGGATTTGTGCCTGCAGTCATTTGTCCCGTTACTTTTGAAACTAAATGAATCACGTGCGAATAGAACTGTACTTCCTTGAAAGTCTCTACTTTCACGACGTCCGAACTTCTGGATAAATCGTTTCTTGCCAAATCCACTAACATTACATGTTCAGCGGATTCTTTGGGATCTGCCAAAAGCTCACGGGCTAATTCTGCATCTTTTTCGTCTTCGCCAGTTCGTCTGATTGTTCCAGCAATGGGGTGTATTTCGGCAATATTTCCTTTTATGGCAATCTGTTTTTCGGGTGATGCACCAAAGATATGGTAGTTTTCATAATCAAAATAAAACATATAAGGCGATGGATTTACGGAACGCAAAGCACGATAAATTTGAAAATCATCACCCTCAAAAGTTCTACTAAAACGACGTGAAGGCACTATTTGAAACACATCGCCTCGCAAACAATGTTTGATACATTCATTGATGATTACTCGCATCTCATCGTCGGTGTAATTCGTAATTTCTTCGCTTGTGAGTTTGAAAGGTTTGGTAGAATAATGAGGCATATTCATCAAAAAATCTAACTTTTCAAACGGTTTTATGTCTGTTTTTTCTTTCCCGTATTGATGCTCATAAATCGACATTTCGTCTTTGAAATGATTAATCGCAATTACATAACGATACACGTAGTAGATTATCGAAGGGATTTCGGTATTTTCATTTTTTTCCTGAATTTCAATATCCTCAAAATATTCTACGGCATCGTAACTGATATGCCCAAACATTCCATTTGCCATCGGGGCATCATCTGCCTGACGAGTCCACTCAAAACGATTAGCAAAATTCATCAAAACTTGCACGGCATCTTTGCGTTTTGCAAGAGGGAAAGTTTCCACCGAACCGTCTGGAAAAGTTTGTGTTACAAGGTCTTTGTCAATCACGATACTCGCCACAGGGTCGCAGGCAATGTGTGAATAACCGTGTTCTTTGCCGTGATAATCAGCACTTTCCAGCATGACCGTGTTTTTAAACTGATTTCTGAGTTTAAGAAATATTCCAACGGGCGTAACGGTGTCAGCGAGTCGTTTTTTTGAAGTTGTTATTACTTTAAAATTCATAATTCGTAAATAAAAAAGGCTTACTGTGTTGAACAGTAAGCCTTTTCGTGAAAAGATATATCTTTATCGAAAATACATAATGGGACTGTTCAACCGACGTTTGTCAATTGCCACCACCATGCTGTATTTTTGAAATTTGTTGTCATTTTTTCATTTTGATGTTGCAAACTTAGTATTTAAAATTTAAAAACAAAAATTTTGTTGGAAAAGATTAGAACATAGATATTGGAACGCAGATGCTTCGC
>JANXML010000313.1 GCA_025354645.1 Arcicella sp.
CCTTATGTTGGTGAAGGATTTACGGTAACATTTGCCTTATACGTGGCCGAAAATAATACAACTGAACTTGATTTTGACCAAAATGGAATTCAAATTGCTGCCATTACGAAGAAAATTAAACCCGAAAATTGTTGGGAAGAATCTTTTGACATCACCGAAACCCAGCAAACGCAAGTTACGATTAAGGGCAAAAAGTATATGCGATACAAATTTTACGAAGCAACTTTCTATCCGCTGAATAACCGTCCCATCGTTTTTCCTTCGGTTAGTTTCCGATTATTAAAATTTACGCCTGAAAAAAATGGACAAAAAAAATCCAGTTTTGTGTCTTTTAGTAGTCGTCCTTTTACAATTGTCGCCAAAGAATTACCCCCTCACCCTTTAAAAAACGAAGTATCGGTTGGGCAATTTTCATTAAAAGAATCCTTAGTCAAATACAAGGTAAGTACTGGAAAATCAGTGAGTTATCATTTACAAATTACGGGAGATGGCTATAACATAAAACTGCCTCAGATTAAAAACGATAGCATTTTTGATTTTTTTCCTCCTAAAATTGTGGGTAACGTAAATCCACAAAATGATAAAATTATTACGACAAAATCTTTAACTTTTCAGATTATTCCAAAACGGGCTGGTAACTTTGCATTGGATAAATATTTTCAGTGGATATGTTTTAATACTAACACTGAAAAATATGACACATTAAAATCCAAAATAATTTTGGGCGTTACGGGTCAAACACTCCAAACCGCAGACACGCCAACGGCAGGAAGAACCGTTTATGATGGTTTGGAAAATGAGGACTCTTCAAAGGAACAAAATAATTTTACAAAAATTCTCAAAGACGAAGCTAATATCCTGATTGTCATTATGTTAATCGGAATGATTTATATTTTTCTTCCAAATCGAAAAAGATGATTTTTGTTTCGATGTTTGATGTTCGGTTTTCGTTGTTCGGACATCGAATTACGAACATCAAATATCGAAAGACAAGCATCGAATGTAAAGTAACAAAAATAAAGATTAAAGTATTACATGAATATTAGCGAAGTACCTAATACCTCATACCTAATAATTCATACCTAAAAAAATGAGCAGTACATACGGTAAGTTATTTAAAATCAGCACTTTCGGAGAATCACACGGCGTGGGTGTGGGCGTTATTATAGACGGTTGTCCATCGGGCGTAACCTTCGATTCTGCTTTTATTCAATCAGAATTGGATCGCAGAAAACCAGGGCAATCTCGCATCACAACCCAACGTCGTGAAGCCGATGAATTTGAGGTTCTTTCGGGTATTTTTGAAGGAAAAACTACGGGTACGCCCATTGCTATGGTGATTCGGAATGAAGACCAACGCTCAAAAGATTATTCACACATCGCCCAACAATTTCGCCCTTCACACGCTGATTATACCTACGCAGCAAAATACGGCAATCGTGATTATCGAGGTGGTGGACGCAGTTCTGCCCGTGAAACCATTGCTCGTGTGGCTTCTGGGGCAATTGCCAAGTTGATTTTGAAGGAAATGGGCGTGGAAATTCAATCCTACGTTTCGCAGGTTGGGAAATTTAAATTAACTACTCCTTATCAACAATTAGACATTCTGAAAGCCGAGGAAAATGCCGTTCGTTGCCCCGACCCAATCATAGCTCAACAAATGTTTGATTTAATTGATGAAACTCGTAAAAAAGGGGATTCAATCGGGGGCGTGGTCAATTGCGTGATTACAGGCACGCCCGTAGGTTTGGGCGAACCCGTTTTTGATAAACTCCATGCCGAATTGGGGAAAGCTATGTTGAGCATCAATGCCGTGAAAGGTTTTGAATATGGTAGTGGTTTTGAGGGCGTAGAAATGTACGGTTCGGAACATAACGATGAAATTTATCTGGATTCAACTGAGCGAGTTAGAACAAAAACCAATTATTCGGGCGGTATTCAAGGTGGTATTTCAAACGGAGAAGATATTTATTTCAGAGTAGCTTTCAAGCCCGTAGCAACCATCATGCAAGACCAAGACAGCGTGGATGCCGAAGGAAATGCCGTAACGGTTTCGGGTAAGGGTCGCCACGACCCCTGCGTTGTGCCACGTGCCGTTCCTATCGTGGAGGCAATGGCAGCGTTGGTTTTAGTGGATTTTTATTTAAGGAATCAGGCTTATAACCGATAAATAATCATGCAACAATTTCCATTATTTTCACAGGTTATCTTGACCAAAAATTTTCCGCAATTTGGATTTTTACGAGGAGATGTAGCTACGATAGTTGAGTATATTGAACCTCATGGGTATATTCTGGAAGTATTTGATAATGAAGGAGATACACTTGATGTAATTCCCGTTTCGGAATCAGAAATTTCTTTTCCGAAGCCCCACACAGTAGTTAATTATCGTGAGTATGCGACCGTAGCATAAATTAATTCTCTTCACATAAATGTTCACAGACGAATACTTCATGCACTTTGCTCTCCAACAAGCCGAATTGGCTTTTGATGAAGGCGAAATTCCTGTGGGAGCATTAATCGTTTGTCAAGATCAAATTATTGCCAAAGGATATAATCAGACCGAAAAATTAAACGACGTAACGGCTCATGCAGAAATGTTAGCATTGACGGCGGCAAGCCAAAAATTGGGAGCTAAGTATTTGAAAGACTGCACGCTGTACGTAACCCTTGAACCTTGCATTATGTGTGCAGGAGCCATTTTTTGGTCGCAAATTGGGCGAATTGTTTGGGGAACATCTGACGAAAAAAGGGGTTTTCAACGAGTGCAATCCAACATTCTTCATCCCAAAACTCAAATATCTTTTGGCGTTCTTCAAGAAGATTGCGAAGATATTTTAAAACGATTTTTTACCCGTCTTAGAACTTAATCACGTTTTTCATAGTTTCTTGTTCAAGTAAAAAGCATTAAACATTTTTATAATGTTATCTAAATTATAAAAACTCAAAAAAAATGGCATTCGTATTAGACCCGTTACCCTACGCAAATGATGCGTTAGAACCTCATTTCGATGCAATGACAATGGAAATCCACCATGACAAGCATCATCAAGCCTACGTTACAAATCTTAATGCAGCCGTTGCTGGAACAGATTTAGAAGGAAAATCGATTGAAGAATTAATGGCTGGTATCAGCAAAGTTCCTGCCCCTGTGCGTAACAATGGCGGTGGTCATTATAACCACACATTCTTCTGGAATATTCTTGCACCAAACGCAGGCGGTTCGCCCGTTGGAACTTTGGCAACTGCTATTGATTCAACTTTTGGTTCATTGGATAATTTAAAAGCAGAATTTAAAAAAGCAGGTATCGGACGTTTTGGTTCGGGTTGGGCGTGGTTAATTGTGAAGGCAGACGGATCATTAGCCGTCACTTCAACACCAAATCAAGATAATCCTTTGATGGATGTTGCCGAAGTGAAAGGCACGCCAATCTTGGGTTTAGACGTTTGGGAACACGCCTATTACTTAAAATTCCAAAACAAACGCCCAGATTATATTGATACTTTCTGGAATTTGGTGGATTGGAATGGAGCGGAAACTCGTTATAAAGCAGCGAAATAATTAATAGTTAAAAATTAATAATGAATAATTAAGAAGTAATAATTTCTGTAAAGTTTCTTAATTATTCATTGTTAATTATCAATTATTCACTACTTTTGCAGTCCCAAAACTTATATGCAGGATGTAGCTCAGTTGGTTAGAGCGCTGGTTTGTGGTGCCGGAGGTCGTGGGTTCGAGCCCCATCTTCCTGCCAAAAGCCTTGTCGAACAGACAAGGCTTTTTTGTTGTTATGATTTTACTATGATGAATTTCTCTCAAATCAAATCTATCGTAACTATACGCTATCAAAAAACAACTTTTATAGTCGTTACTTTGATGTATATCGTTGGAACACTTGGATTAATTTTTCCATCTACTCAACCCTATTTTAAACTTGCTTCTGCCTTTAATCTTTGGGTTTCTTTGATTTTGTTGCTTCTTTTTCATCAAGAATATAATCGGGCTTTTATCATTACAGCAGTCAGTATTTTTTTGACAGGTTTTTTCATAGAAGTCATAGGCGTGCATACGGGAATAATTTTTGGGAAATATGGGTATGGACAAACGCTTGGCACAAAAGTATTGGGTGTACCGTTAGTAATTGGAGCAAACTGGTTGCTTTTAATCTATTGTAGTACAGAAGTTACTCAAAAAATTTTCGAAAAACTGAGAAAATATTTACTTGTTAATATGTTGTTTGATAATATATTTTTAAAGGCATTTTTTGCTTCATTTTTGATGGTTTTATTGGATTTCTTAATTGAACCCGTGGCAATGCACTTGGATTTTTGGCATTGGCAAAATGAGCAAATCCCTGTTCAGAACTACCAAGCATGGTTTTTAATATCTTTTATATTAAGTTTTATCTTTTTGAAAGGTAAGTTTATTAAATCAAACTTATTGGCTATTATATTATTTCTACTGCAATTTACTTTCTTTATTTCAATCAATATTTTTAATATCGTTTATCCATAATTAGATTTTGTTTAATAGCTTTAAACATTTTGTTCAACAGAAAGTTATAAATTAAGTAGTTTATTCCATATTTTTGCTTAACCACAAAGCATTTTGAATCTTTATTCTTCTTGTTTAAACTCTGACTACATAACTAAGCCATGAGTACTTACTCCATCAAAGACCTCGAACAACTTTCAGGCATTAAAGCACATACACTTCGCATTTGGGAACAACGCTATGACATTCTTAGTCCCGACCGCACAGATACCAATATACGTACGTATGACGACAATGATTTAAAATTGGTGCTTAATATTGCCTTATTAAAGGATCATGGATATAAAATTTCGGAAATCTCAAATATGCCTCCCGAGGAACTGGCAAAGGAAGTTTTGTTAATTTCAGATAAACAATTGAACTACCCTGACCAAATTCATGCCCTAACGATTTCAATGTTGGATTTGGATGAAGAGCGTTTTGAGAAAATCGTTAGTACTAACACACTTCAATTTGGCTTTGAGAATATGATGATAAACATTATTTATCCATTTCTCAGTCGAATTGGAACCTTGTGGATTACGGGTTCAATTGGACCAGCCCAAGAGCATTTTATTTCTAATTTAATTCGTCAAAAGTTGATTGTGGCAATTGATGGACAATTACCGTCTTTGAGAAAAGGTGCAAAAAAGTATTTATTGTATTTGCCCGAAGGAGAAATGCACGAAATCAGTTTACTTTTTGCTAATTATATCATCCGTTCACGTCAAAATAAAGTCATTTATTTAGGGCAAAGTTTGCCCTTCAATGAATTAGGATTCGCCCACGGAATGCACAAGCCCGACTACATTTTTTCGGTAATTACTTCCGTTCCTGGGCAAAATGAAATTCAGCGATATGTGTATAAATTAGCAAAAGAGTTTCCAGATTCTAAAATACTATTGACTGGTTATCAAGTAGTTGGACAAGATATTGATTGTCCTGATAATGTAGAAATTATTACGCAAATTAAGTATTTGATGGATATTGCTTCTGAATAAAACGAACGAAGGCAAGGTTTTGAACCTTGCCTTCGTTATTTGCGAGTCGAAAAAACACTTAGACAAACTCACTCCCTTTCTTCCCCGCATCTGCCACAAAGTTCTTCACAAATTGTTCTTGTTCTTTTTCACAAATCATTAAAACATTATCATATTCTGCCACGATATAGCCGTCTAATCCTTGCACGACAACTAATCTATCTTTGGGGGTTTTAATGATACTATTCGTCACACCGTAAAGCATTGTTTGCCCATCCACCACGTTTTCATTTTCATCTTTATCCGATACTTCATACAACGATTTCCAAGTGCCTAAATCCGACCATCCGAAATCTCCCATAACCATAAAAACATTATCAGCTTTCTCCATTACGGCATAATCAATCGAAATACTTTCGCAGGTTTTGTATTCTTCATTGATAAAATCGGTTTCTGAATCAGTAAAATAAGAACCCTCTCCTCTCGTAAAAATTTCATGAATGGCTGGACTTGTTTTGGCAAATGCTTTTTTTATGGCTTGAACATTCCACACGAAAATCCCTGCATTCCAAACGTATTCACCACTGGCAACAAATGATTTTGCTAAATCCAAATTTGGCTTTTCACGGAAGGACGCTACTTTTTTAACCTCCTCACCCGATTGCACATATTGTATGTATCCGTAACCCGTATCTGGGCGAGTTGGCGTGATTCCCAATGTTACTAAAACATCATTTTTTTCTGAGGTTGCCAGAGCGATATTGATGCGTTTTTCAAACTCTTTTTCACGCAAAATAATGTGATCGGCGGGAGCAATTACGATGTTTGCTTGTGGATTTTTTAACCCAATTTTATAGCACGCATAAGCCACACATGGAGCAGTGTTTCTACGAGAAGGCTCTGCAAGTATCTGACTATCAGACATAAAAGGCAATTGCTCCTTGATGATGTCGATATAATCAGCACTTGTTACGATATAAACATTTTCCTTTGGACAAATATCTTCAAAACGGTCGGCGGTTTGTTGCAAGAGCGTTCTCCCCGTTCCTAAAACATCATGAAATTGCTTCGGATTTTTTGAGCGACTGAAGGGCCAGAAACGAGTTCCAACGCCACCCGCCATGATTACTACATAATTATTATTCATCTATTTTTTAAAATAAGTTTCTACTCTATTTGCTAAATTCTCACGGATATTTACGTAGAAAAAATTAATATCTGCAATATGCCAACCTTGATTTTTCGCTAACCAACTTAATGCAATATGTGGACGATTTATCCAAACCATGCCCTGATGATTTTGAGCATCCACAAGGTTTGGGTATAACGTGAATTTTTGACCAACTCCTCCTTTATTCATGCTTGCGGGTGCATACGTGGAATCCAATGTCCATGTAAGCGGATTTACACTCACAGAAGTATTCAAACCAAATTTGTGCCACTTCGGATAATAGTCTTTTCCGTATGTATTCCACGAAACAAAACAACCCGTTTCATCGCCTGATTTGCAGGGTTTCACGGTTTCAAAGACGTTTGGTTGCGTGGCAATTCCAATAATATAAGCCGCTACTAATTTTTTCTGTAAAGGTTTATTATCAAAAAATTCTTTAATTAATCGAGTTGCGTGCGTTGTTCCCTGACTGTGCGAAGCAATCACAATTGGGCGACCTTGATTGTAGTTTTTGAGGTAATATTCAAAAGAGGATTTGATGTCAGAATAAGCCAAGTCAAGTGATTTCTTCTTGTCTTCTTTATTATCAGTTACATAAGCATGATAATGTGCCTGACGATATCTGGGAGCATAAATCTTTCCTGAACCATTAAAAGTAGATGCTTGATTAAGAATTGTAGAATTATCTACTGACTGATTCATCGTTTCATCATTCACATCGGCATTCCATTCATATTGATTTGTGGGTTGTTTTGTAAAGATGGTTGGGTGCAAGAAAAACACATCGACTTTTGCCTCTGCTTGCCCGTCTTTCAAGTCAGATTTTAAGGGAACTTGGTCGGCGGGGTCATTTTTAATGGGCAAAGATGCCCAATTTTCTATTTTTGAATAGTCAGGAGCCTGTGGAATTAAATTCTCTGAAAAATGACTCTTTAATTGATAAGGCATTTTCTTACAGCCTGATAATGAGGCGATTAAGAGAAACATAGATAAAAACAGACATTTGTAAGAATTCATAAGTTTAATTATTTTTGTATAATTATTTGAAAAAATTGTAAAATATTTGTTATGCGTGCATAATAATTAATAATTTAATCTAAATTTTCCAGAAAAAGTTGCAATTTTGTACTACAAAATTAATGTATTTTAACCTTAATTCACTAAAAAGTCATTTTATGAAAAACTTTTTTACTAAACTGAGGCTCGGTTTTATTGCCTCAATCATGTTGCTTGCGGCTTCTTCGTTTGCACAGACAAAAATTTCAGGTAAGGTCAGCGACGGAGCCACAAAAGAATCACTAATTGGCGTTAGTATCGCCGTGAAAGGAAAAGTTATTGGTACGATTTCAGACTCAAAAGGAAATTTTGCTTTATCAACCACCACAGCCACACCATTTACTATTGCTGTGTCAAGTATTGGTTACAAAACCCAAGAAATCACTGTTACTGGTGCAAAAACAGATTTTGACATCAAGATGGAAGAACAAAACATCATGGGTCAAGAAGTGGTTGTTTCTGCCTCACGGGTTGAAGAAAGCGTAATGAAATCGCCCGTATCCGTTGAAAAAATGGACTTACGTGCTATTCAAGGCACACCAGGCGTTTCTTTTTATGATGCTTTGAAAAATTTGAAAGGCGTTGACGTAAACACACAAAGTTTGACATTTCAGTCGGTTACTACCCGTGGATTTAACGGAAACGGTAATCCAAGAGTTGTTCAATTGGTGGATGGAATGGATAATCAAGCTCCAGGTTTGAACTTTGCGGTTGGTAATATCGTGGGTATCAGTGAGTTAGATTTAGAAAGTGTTGAATTAATCCCAGGTGCGGCATCTGCTCTTTACGGACCGAATGCCATGAACGGAATTATTTTGATGAATTCAAAAAGTCCATTCTTATACCAAGGATTAAGTGCCAATGTAAAACTTGGAACAATGTCTGAAAACAGTCGTACAACCCCTTCAACGGGTTACACTGACTATGCTTTCCGTTATGCAAAAGCATTTAATAACAAATTTGCTTTTAAAGTAAACGTTGCCTATTTGCAAGCACAAGATTGGCAAGCAAATAATTTTGCCAATCAAAGTTTAAGAAACGGCTTCGGACCTAACCAAGGTACAAGAGCAACAGACCAAGGGTATGACGGAATTAATGTTTATGGTGATGAAAGTGCTCAAAGATTAGGTAACGTGTTTGCAGGAGCAAGACCTTCAATCTTAGGGGCTATAAATTTTCCAACCAGTGCTGCATATCCTTTCGCAGCTGGACTTAAACAAATATCAGATGGAACTGGGGGACTTTTATCTTCTGGTGCTGTTTATGATTTATTATTTCCTGCAAGCAACAATACTTTAATCTCACGTACAGGTTATGAAGAAAATAATTTGGCAGATTATACAACGAAGAGTTTAAAATTGAATGCTGCTTTACATTACCGCATTAATGACAAGATTGAGTTTATTCTTCAAGGAAATTATGGATATGGAACAAGTCTTTATACAGGTTCAGACCGTTATTCAATCAAGAATTTTACGTTATGGCAAGGAAAGGCTGAACTGAAAGGTGCAAATTTTTATCTTCGTGGCTATACAACCCAAGAAAATTCAGGAGATTCCTACGCTAATTCATTGTTAGCACAAGGAATTAATGAATCTTGGAAGAAAAGTGAAGATTGGTATGGAGATTATTTTGCAGGGTTATTAGGCACTTACGGTTCAGCAGCATTGGGTGCATTTGGAACAGGATTAAAAACAGGTGGTTTGGCAGGTGCTAATGCGGCATTAGCTGGATTTAATGTAGCAAACTATTTTGCATTTGGTCGTGGTAATGCCGATAAAGGTCGTTTTTTACCTGGAACACCTGAATTTAATGCTGCCGCAGAAGAATCGAAAAACAGAGCCATTCCAGGGATTTTAGCTCCTGCTTCGGCTCGTAAAATTGGTTCTAAATTCAATGATAAAACTGCCCTGTATCATTTGGAAGGTATGTATAATTTGACTCAAAAATTTAATGACGCTTTGGAAGTAATCGTTGGAGCAAATTATCGTAATTATGCCTTGAATTCATCAGGAACAATTTTTGCCTTAGATACTGATGGAAAAGAATTTGGTATAACTGAATATGGTGGATATGTATCGTTAGGAAAGAAAATGTTTGATGAAAAATTCAAATTATCTGGTTCGATTCGTTACGATAAAAACGAAAATTTTGCGGGTCAATTCACGCCACGTATTGCTGGGGTACTTTCTTTAAGTGATAATAGCAATTTCCGTGTATCATATCAAACAGGTTTCCGTATGCCAACCACACAAAACCAATACATCGATTTGTTTGTGGGTAATGCTCGTTTATTGGGAGGTCTTCCATTCTTGAGAGAAAGATATTTGAAAGGACAACCCGCTTATAATGTTGTTGATATTGCTTCTGGAAAAACTGATGCAAAAGCAATTACTTTTGCTGAATATAAGCCAGAAAAAGTGGGTACTTGGGAAGTGGGTTATAAAGGATTGTTAGGAAAAAAACTATTCGTAGATGCTTATTATTACAGTAGCATTTATACGGACTTTATTAATGGTGTATCAGTTACGACGGCAGCGAAAGCGGCAGATATTAACGCTTTAAATGTGTATTCAATTTCAACCAATAATCCAACAGATGTGAAAACAGCAGGCTGGGGCTTAGGATTTGATTATTCATTACCAGGTGGTTTTGCGTTGGGATTAAATGGTGCCCGTAACGAAATCACAAATCAAAAAGACCTTTCTGCCGACCAACAGCAAACGGGTTATTCAACGCCTCTGTATCGTGTGAATGCAAGTGTATCGAATCGTAATATCTCAGGTTCTGGTTTTGGATTTAATATAACTTGGAGATACCAAGAAGCATTTGATGGTCCTTCGGGCATTGCAAGTACTTTAATTTCAGCTCAGAGACTTGGATACGTTCCACAATTCAATACGCTTGATATGCAGGTTAGTAAGAAAATTCCAAGCATTAAAACAATCTTGAAAGTAGGTGGCAGTAACATCATGGGTAATTCTTATGTTACAGGATACGGAAACCCTTCAATTGGTTCAATGTTTTACGTAGGTTTGACGTTTGATGAATTGTTGAATAAGTAAATAAAGGTGTTGGGTTTTAGGTGATTGGTTTTAGAATCTGCTCGAACTTTATACCTAAAAATATCAAAAAAGGGGCCTCGTGCCTCTTTTTTGTTTGATTTAATTAAGAAATGAAAAAACTAATCATCTTTTTATCCGTTATAATTCTACTGATTATTGGTGGATTATTCTATTTTCGTTCCATGATTCAGGATGAAAATATACGTCAAACGGAACAATTAATTCCTGATAATTTACCCAAAAAAGCCTTAGCCATATTTGCCCATCCCGATGATGAAATTACTATCGTTGGAACGATGAGAATGTTGAAATCGCAGGGCGTTGAAACGAGTATCTGTTATATGACACGTGGCGAAGCTGGTCTGAATGGCAGTATTATTGATGTTTCTAAAATTAAGGAATTAGCAGACACAACTTTGAATAAACTCAAAAAGGCATTAGGTCAAAGACGAACGAAAGAAGTTGACAATGTTGCCAGTATTTTAGAGTTAAATTACCACGAAATGTTTGATTTTTCAGATTCGGGAACATCCGATGTACCGATGGATTCTTTGAAAAAAGTGGTGCGTTCTCTCATCCAAAAGTATCGTCCTTCCATAGTTTTTACGTTAGATGATAAAGTGGGTTTATACGGACATCCCGACCATCGGAATGTCTCAAAAGCAGTGTTGGAAGTATTTAGGGAAGATAAAGGAGAAGCTAATTTTTCTCCCAAGAAATTGTATCAAGTAACCCTACCAAAAGATATGATTGTTTTTGCCTTAAAAATCGCCGAAGGTTTCCGAAAGAATTACCCAAAAGACCCTTCAAAAGGGCTTCCACAGGCAGATGTATGTGTGAATATTGCCTCTTACGGACGTTTCAAGCGTAATTGTATGCTTGCCCATGTGAGCCAGCGACCAACTTTTGATGATATGCAACCTGGCTTTGCAACCTTACCATCGTGGTTGTATTTTCGAGTTTTTGATAGAGAATATTTTCATGTAATTGAGTGATTACTGCAGCTCGAAGTGGCACTTCGAGAATACGAGTC